>JAPKZE010000100.1 GCA_026393955.1 Candidatus Aminicenantota bacterium | reverse complement strand
TTCCTCGTCGAGGCGCTCGGCCGGGACATCCGCCGTGTCGACGCCTTCGCCGTGGCCGCCGGTCCGGGGTCCTTCACCGGCCTGCGCATCGGGGTCGCCGCGGTCAAGTCCCTGGCCTTCGCCTCCGGGAAACCGGTCGCCCCGGTCTCGTCGCTGCTGGCCCTGGCGTCCAAGCTCGCGGATAGCGGCGTCCCCCTCGTCTGCCCGCTCCTCGATGCCAAGAAAGAGGAGATCTATGCGGCGCTTTTCGAAGCCGGCCCGGGGGGCCTCGCCGAGATCGTCCCCCAGGGCGCCTATGCCCCTGACGCGTTCTTCGCCGCGCTCCCGGCCGGGCGTGTCATCGCTTTCGCCGGGAGCGGGCTCGGGCTCTATAGGGACAAGCTCGTGGCCCGCGTCGGGGACAGCGCCCGCTTCCCCGCGCGGTCGCCCTTCATCGCCGCCGAGGTCGGCCGCATCGGCGCCGGCCTCATCCGGGCCGGGCAGGGCGTCGCGGCCGCGGCTCTCGAGCCTATCTATTTCCGGAGGTCGCAGGCCGAAGAGCCATGTCGAAGCTGATCCTGGGCGAGGACCGCTATTTCATCCGAAGGATGAGGGAAGAGGACCTGCCGGCGGTCCGGGCGATCGAAGCCCTGTCCTTCTCCAATCCTTGGAGCGATAACACCTTCCGCGGCGAGATCCAGAACACGTCGGTCTCCTTCCCCATGGCCGTCGTCCGGCGGCCCGGCAACCCGGTCGTCGCGGACGAGGAGGTCGTGGCCTACATCATCTACTGGCAGATCCTGGAGGACGTCCAGGTCAACAACATCGCCGTCCATCCCGACTGCCGCGGCCTCGGCCTGGGCGAGGCCCTGATGCGCTATGCCATCGCCAGGGTCCTGGAATCGGGGGCCACGTTCATGACCCTGGAGGTCCGGCAGTCGAACGCGCCCGCCCTGACCCTCTACAAGAAGCTGGGATTCGAGGTCATGGGGACCCGCAAGAACTACTACACCAAGCCGGACGAAGACGCCTTTGTCATGGCCCTCGTCCTCGGCTGAATCATGCAGGTCAGTAGTCGACGCGAATGAGCGTCAATCCCTTGGCCGCGGCCGTGGGGCCGGCCAGCGAGCGGTCCCTGAGCCGGAAGATCTCTTCGATCCGGGCCGGGGCGATGCGCCCGCGCCCGACTTCGAGGAGCGTCCCGACGATCGTCCGGACCATGTAGCGCAGGAACCCCGCCGACTCGATCGTGTAGACGAGCTCATCGCCCGACCGCAGCAGCCCGGAGCGTTTCACGGTCCGGATGGGGGAGCGGTCGCGGTTGGACGAGAAGGCCGTGAAGTCGGCCGTCCGGACGAAGAGCCGGGCGGCCGCGCGCATCGGCCCGACCTCGAGGGGATAAGGCCAGTGGAGGACGAAGCGCCGGTCGAGCGGGCTCGGCTGCGGCGAGAGGACGATGCGGTAGCGGTAGAGCTTGGAGCGGGCCGACTTGCGGGCGTGGAACTCCGGCGGCGCTTCGGCCAGCGAGAAGACGCGGACGTCTTCGGGCAGCACGGCGTTGAGGGCCCGGAGCAGGACCTCATCGGAAAGCTTGAAGGCGCCCCGGAAGCCGGCCACCTGGCCGAGGGCATGGACGCCGGCGTCCGTGCGGCCGGCGCCGTGGACGACGACCTTCTTCCCGGTGATCTTCCGGACCGCTTCTTCAAGGACGCCCTGGACGGTCCGGCCGTCCGGCTGGCGCTGCCAGCCGCGGAAATCGGTGCCGTCGTAGCCGAGGACGAGCTTGTAGTTCTTCATTTCAGCGGCGGAGGCCCTCCAGGGCCATCCGGACGGCCTCTTCCGGCGTCTGCGCCGGCTCGACCCCTTTGACCTCCCAGGTGCCGAGGCCGACGACCGTTTTGCCGTGGATCTTGCCGTAGGCGATCTCGGAGAGCGTGCCGTACTCGCCGTCGACCGCGATGACGGCGTCGGCGTTCATGACGACGAGGGCGTTGCGGGTGTAGCCGAGGCCGGTCGCGACGGCCACGTCGACCCAGGGATTGGCGTCGGCCGGCGATGCGCCGGGCAGGATGCCGATGGCCAGGCCGCCCTCTTCCCGGGCCCCCCGGCAAGCCGCTTCCATGACCCCGCCGAGCCCGCCGCAGACAACGACGGCCCCGGCCCGGGCGATGAGGCGTCCGACTTCGAGGGCGGTCTCGACGGCCTGCCGGCCCGGCCGGCTGCCGCCGATGACGGCGATGCGGATCCTCTGGCGGATGTCTTTCATGGGCGGTCCTTTCCGTCCGATTCCGGCTTATTCTACCACAGCTCGGACGGAGCCGATCGCCGGACTTGATGACGCCCCGCCGTTGTTGCATAATACCCCCCAAGGTCGCAGCTCGCATGCCGTTCATCAATTACGCCACCAAGACGATCGCCATCAAGATCGTCTATTACGGCCCCGGCCTGAGCGGCAAGACGACCAACCTCCGCTACATCTATTACAAGCTCGACAGCGCCTCGCGCGGCGAGCTCGTCTCCCTCGAGACCGAGACCGACCGGACCTATTTCTTCGACCTGCTGCCCATCAAGGCCGGCATCATCGGCGAGTTCAAGGTCCACTTCCAGCTCATCTCGGCGCCCGGGCAGGTCTTCTACGAGGCCTCCCGCAAGAGCGTCCTGCGCGGCGCGGACGGCCTCGTCTTCGTCGCCGACTCCCAGATCCCGCTCCTCGACGCCAACTTGGAGAGCTTCGACGGCCTGCGCCGCAACTGCCTCCAGAACGACATCGACCTGACCAGGATCCCCCTCGTTCTCCAGTACAACAAGCGGGACCTCAACTATCTCATCCCGGTCGAGACTTTCAACAACCTCCTCAATCCCCGCCGGGCGCCCTGGATCGAGGCCGCGGCCGTCAACGGCGTCGGCGTCTTCGAGACCCTGCGCGAGATCTCCAAGCTGACCGTGCCCATCGTCCGGGAGAAGCTCTTCGGCGTCAAACCCCGGTCCGAGCCCGACTCCGCAGAGCTCGCGCCGCCTCTTCCGGCCCCGCCCGCCCCGGAAGCGCCTGCGGCGGGCGACCCGGCCCCCTATCGCGCGCCGACCGGCCACACGACGCGGATCATGGTCAAGTCCCGCAAGGAGATCGAGGCCGAGCTCGAGCGTCTGTCCAAGGAATACATCGGCAAATAATCGCGCCCGGCTGAGATCCCGGCCCTCCCCCCGTCGTCTCCTTTAGCGGGGCCATGCTGTTCAAGATCACGAGCGCCGCACTCCACGGGATCGAGGCCTACCCGGTCGAGGTCGAGGTCGACATCTCGGCCGGCTTCCCGACCTTCGTCACGGTCGGCCTGCCCGACGCCGCGGTCCGGGAGAGCAAGGAGCGGGTCCGGGCCGCCCTCAAGAACTGCGGCTACGACCTCGAGTCCAAGCGCGTCACCATCAACCTGGCCCCGGCCGACCGGCGGAAGGAGGGCTCGGCCTTCGACCTGCCCATCGCCCTGGGCTTCCTGGCTTTCCTCGAAGTCGTGCCGGCGGCGCGCCTGTGCGATCACCTCTTCGTCGGCGAGCTGGCCCTCGACGGGCGGCTCAAGCCCGTCCGCGGCGCTCTGCCCATCGCCCTGATGGCCCGTGAGCGCGGCTTCCGCGGCCTGGTCGTGCCCGGGGCCAACGCGCGCGAGGCCGCGCTCGTCCGCGGCCTCGAAGTTTACGCCCTCGAGGACATCGTCCGGGTCGTGCGCCTTCTCCGCGAGCCGCAGGCGGTGGCCCCTTGCCGCTTCGAGGAGGCGGAGCTCGTCGGGCCGGCCGACTACGCCGTCGATTTCGAGGACGTCAAGGGCCAGCAGCACGTCAAGCGGGCCCTCGAGGTCGCGGCCGCCGGCGCCCACAATGTCCTGCTCGTCGGTCCCCCGGGGGCGGGGAAGACCATGCTGGCCCGGCGCCTGCCATCCATCCTGCCGGACATGTCCTATGACGAGATGCTCGAGGTGACGCGCGTCTACAGCGCCGCCGGGCTGCTCGCCGGCTCCGGCACGGTCGGGACGCGGCCCTTCCGGGCCCCGCACCACACGGTCTCGGACGCCGGCCTCGTCGGCGGCGGGGCGGTGCCCAAGCCGGGCGAGGTCAGCCTGGCCCACCACGGTCTGCTCTTCCTTGACGAGCTGCCCGAGTTCAAGCGCAAGGTCCTCGAGGACCTGCGTCAGCCGGTCGAGGACGGCCAGGTCACGGTGGTCCGGTCGGGCTACTCCGTCGTCTTCCCGGCGGCCTTCATGCTGGTCGCGGCCATGAACCCGTGTGCCGACGTCCGCCGCGGCCTGCTGGGCCGGGAGGTCGACTGCACGGACGGGGAGAAGGCCCGCTATTACGCCAAGATCTCCGGGCCGCTCCTCGACCGCATCGATATCCAGCTCGAGGTGCCCGAGGTCAAGTTCCGCGACATCGTCTCGCGGACGCCGGCCGAGAGCTCGGCGGCCATCCGGGCCCGGGTGACGGCGGCCCGGCGGATTCAGACCGAGCGCTTCGCGGGCCGGCGCCTCTTCGCCAACGCCCAAATGGGCCCGAAGGAGGTCAAGCAGTTTTGCCTGCTGCCTCCCGAGGCCGAGCGGCTGCTGGAGATGGCCGTCACGAAGCTCGGTTTCAGCGCCCGGGCCTACGACCGCGTCCTCAAAGTGGCCCGGACCATCGCCGACCTCGAGGCGAGCGAGGGGATCGCGACGCCCCACGTCTCCGAGGCCGTCCAGTACCGGATGATGGATAGACTCAGGTAGCCGTCAATCCTGAGCAATCCTTAGGCCCGGCGAAGGGCAGGCTGAGGTAGCCGCCAGCCAGCCAGTCCTCTGCTCCAGCTGACGGCCGGCTGCGCTGAGAATCCTTCGATTGCCCTTTTAGCCGGCTCTTGTTAGAATGCCCCGGAACGCCACCGATGTTCAGAAGGAGATGAAGCGCATGGAACAGAAAGTCCAGACATGTCCGGCCGTCGACAAGACCAAGATCGCCCTGCCCCGCATCCTGAGCCTCTGGGACGTCGTCATGATCGTCATCGGCGGCGTCGTCGGCTCGGGCATCTTCCTGTCCCCGTCCGAGATCGCCGCGGCCGTTCCCGCCCCGCTCCTGATGCTCGCGGTCTGGGTCATCGGCGGCATGTTCAGCTTCTTCGGGGCCGTGGCCTTCGCCGAGCTCGGCGCGGCTATGCCCGAAGCCGGCGGCATCTATGTCTACCTCCGTGAGGCCTACGGTCCGCTCATCTCGTTCCTCTTCGGCTGGACCCTCTTCCTGGTCATCGACTCGGGTTCGATCGCGACACTCGCTGTGGCTTTTTCCCACAACATCCTGCCGCGCTTCGTCGAGATGACGCCGCTCGTGAAAAAGCTCATCGCCGCAGCCTTTGTCGCCTTCCTGGGGGCCGTCAACTACGTCGGCCTCAAATGGGGCTCCCGGCTCCAGAACTGGACGACCTACCTTAAGACGGGAGCCATCGGCATCATCGTCATCGGCGTCTTCTTCTTCACCAAGGGCCACGGCGCTGTCCGGAACTTCGTCGAGCCCAGCTCCGGTCCGTTCAGCCTGCCTCTGCTCGGCGCGTTCGGGGTCGGGCTGGTCGCGTCCCTCTGGGCCTATAAGGGCTGGGAGGCCGCGACCTATAGCGCCGGCGAGGTCAAGAACCCGAAGAAGAACCTGCCCTTGGGCATCCTCATCGGCACGGTGTCCGTGATCGTCCTCTACATCCTGGCCAACCTGGCTTATCTCTACATCATGCCCGTCGGCAAGATCGCGACCTCCGAAGGCCGGGTGGCGCTCGACGTCATGCAGGTCATCGGCGGCCCGTTCCTGGCCTCGCTCATCACCTTTCTCATCCTCTTCTCCATCCTCGGTGCGGCCAACCAGAACATGCTGACCTCGCCGCGGGTCTACTTCGCCATGGCCCGCGACGGCATGTTCTTCAAGAAGATCGCCGAGTGCCACCCCAAATTCCTCACCCCGCATGTCGCCATCGTGGCCATCACCGTTTGGTCCATCCTGCTGACCCTGACCGGGACGTTCAAGCAGCTCTTCACCTACGTCATCTTCGGCGAATGGATCTTCTTCGGCATGACCGTGGCCGCGGTCATCGTCCTGCGCAAGAAGAGGCCGGCCCTCGAGCGGCCCTACAAGACCTGGGGTTACCCGGTGACACCGATCCTCTTTGTCCTGGCCGCCGTTTATGTCGCGGTGGGGTCGCTCTTGAGCTCCTTCAGGAACGCGATGTTCGGCCTGCTCATCATTTGCCTGGGCATTCCGGCCTACCTGTATTGGAAGGGCAAGCTCGACAGATCGGACCGGGCCAAGGCTTAGGTTCGAATGAAATATTTCGTCCTGGGCGCGACCTACATCGTCCGGCTCGACGCCGGCGAAAGGATCGTCGAGACGCTGCGGGCGCTCTGCGAGCGGGACGCGATCGGCGGGGGCTTCTTTCACGGGCTGGGCGCCGTCGGCGAGGCCGAGATCGGCCGCTTCGACCCGTCCCGCAACGATTACGATTGGACCACGGTCCCCGGGCCCTCCGAAGTCGTTTCCCTCTACGGCAATATCACGACCGTCGACGGGAAACCTTTCATCCACGCCCATATCGCGCTCGGCGACGGCACGTTCGCCGTCAGGGGAGGGCATTTGAAGGAGGCGACGGTCCTGGTGACCTGCGAAGTCACCCTGGTCCGATTCAGGGACGATATTGCCAGGACGAAGGACGCGGCCACCGGCCTCTGGCGGCTCGCCCTCGATCCAGGCGGGGACTGAGGGCCAGGGCCGGGGCGGCGGCCCGCCGGCCGAGCCAGGCCAGGCTGATGACGTAGAGGCGGGGATTCAGTCTGGGGGAGATCAGCGTTGGCTCCTGCGGCCGTCCTCAACGACGACCTGGCCGTTCTTGATCACGGTCCGGACGGGGTTCCGCCCGGCTTCGTAAGCCAGTGAGACGTGATCGGCGACGTCGCAGAGCAGGAGATCCATCTTCTTCCCGGGTTCCAGGCTGCCCACGGTCTCGTGACGTCCGACGGCGTAGGCCGCGTTCCCGGTCGTGGCCATGACCGCTTCCTCGACCGTCAGGCCGAGCGTGAAGACGCCGAGCTGGAGGATGAAGGGCATGGCGTTGATGTGGGAGCTGCCCGGATTGAAATCGGAGGCCAGGGCGACGGCCGCCCCGCCGTCGATGAGGCGCCGGGCCGGCGCCTTCTGATCCATCATCAGGAAGAACGATACGCCGGGCAGGAGGATGGCCGCGGTGTCGCTCATCGCCAGGCGGGCGATGCCCTCGTCGGAGACGGCGATGAGATGCTCGGCCGAGGCCGCCCCGATCTCTGCCGCGAGCTCGGCGCCGCCGAGCGTCACGAACTCGTCGGCATGGATCTTGACCTTGAAGCCGGCCGCCTTGGCCGCCTCGACAAGCGTCCGCGTCTCCTCGAGCGAGAAGGCGCCCGGCTCGCAGAAGACGTCGAAGAACTCGGCCAGGCCCCGTTCGCGCACTTCGGGGATGAGCGTGTCGACGAGCAGCCGGACATACTCGCCGCGGCGCTCGCGGTACTCGGGCGGGACGTCATGGGCGCCCATGAAGGTCGGGACGATGTCGATGGGGTGCAGAGCGGCCAGATCGCGCAGGCACTCGAGCTGCTTGATCTCGTCCTCGAGGTTGAGGCCATAGCCGCTCTTGGCCTCGACGGTCGTCGTGCCGGCGAGGAGCATGCGGTCGAGCCTCCGGAGCGATAGGGCCAGGAGGTCGTCGAGGCTGGCCGCCCGGGTCGCCTTGACCGTCGTCTGGATGCCCATGCCCCGCTCGGCCAGCTGCTGGTAGGTCCAGCCCTGGATCCTCAGTCCGAAGTCCCGGGCCCGGTCCCCCGCGAAGGGGAGATGGGTGTGGGCATCGACGAAGCCGGGCATGGCCATCAGGCCCCGGGCGTCTATCGTCACGGCGCCGGGCTCCGGCGCCACCTGGGCGTGGAAGTCGTCTTCGGTCCCGGCGAAGGTGATGATGCCCTTGGCCGAGGCCACCCAGC
>JAPKZE010000454.1 GCA_026393955.1 Candidatus Aminicenantota bacterium | reverse complement strand
CGCAGGATGGCCTGACCGTCGAGCTCCACGACGTCGTGCTTGTGGAAACCGAGGGCCATCAGCCGGCGCCGGATGTTCTCGCCTCCGGCAAGATCGACGATCCGCAGCGGCGTTGCGTGAGGGGCGTTGAGGAGGGTCATGGGATTCGAATTTCCGACTAAAATTATAGTGTATTCGGCCGCGGGTGTAAAGCCGTCCCGCCGGCGGGAGGAGCGGCCGCTCAGTAGAGGACTCTGGCCTCGCCCTGTTCGACGATGCGCTTGTCCATCCAGGCGACGATCAGGTCGCGGCGGGACATCAGGCACGCGATCTCGCCGTCGGTCAGATACTCGCCGACCGCCGTCCGAACCCCCTCGGCCGTCAGGGCCTTGAGCGCTTCGAAGAAGGCCCGGGGCAGCGTCTCCATGATGAATTTCGGGCTCTCTTTGTTCTTCTCGTCGTAGATCAGGTCGGAGCAGGCTTTCTTCGACGTCGCGAACGACCGGGAGTGGTCGATGAGGATCATCCGCCAGTCCTCCATGATGAGGTAGTTCCTCTGGTGGCGGTCGACGTTGTAGATGAGGTTGTCGAAGGCCCGCTGGAGGCAGAGGTTGCGGGCGTTATACAGGGCCTTGATGCCCGGAGGGTTGAGCTTTTTATCGATGATCGACTCCATGGTGTTCCAGGCCTCGAACCAGATCTGGCAGGAGCCCCGGTCCCCCTGGAACTCCCGCTCGGCCGTCGCCGGGACCATGTTCAGGCCCAGGGCCCGGCTGAGCCGGTAGGCCGCGATCTCCCCTTTCCAGGTCTCCTTGAATCCGCCGATCCTCTCCCCGAAGATGTTCTTCCAGACGGCCTTGTGCCGGACCCCGTCCTTCTCCAGGGTCAGCACCCACGGGTTGGTCACGGCCAGGGGGCCGGTGATCTGCTCCTGGGCCACGACCTTGGCCGTCTTGAGGAAGTCCTCCCACTTGTCGTAGGCGGCCTGCTCGTCGGCGGTCAGCTGGGCCCGGAGCGCGCTGCCCATCCCCAGGACGACGACAGACAGGATGACGAGAACGGCTTT
Source organism: Candidatus Aminicenantota bacterium (assembly GCA_026393955.1). Taxonomy (GTDB): domain Bacteria; phylum Acidobacteriota; class Aminicenantia; order Aminicenantales; family Saccharicenantaceae; genus RBG-16-66-30. Next base: position 1,056 of record JAPKZE010000454.1, on the reverse strand, counting down.
TTTCATGGTCTTTCCCTCCCCGGCGTCGGAACGCCTTTGCAGCGGAGTGTAAGCCTGAAAACCGGCGGTGTCAACAGGGCCTGAGGCGGGCTTTTCATTCGCGGACGGAGCATGGGAAACCCCGGATCACGGAGGGATCGCCCGCCCCGGGGCAAATTGACTTTGAGGGGCCTTTCTGTTAAATAATGGTAAATGTACAAGTGGATTTCCCGCAAGCTCCTCGGGACCGATAACGACCGCACCCTCAAGAGGATCGGTCCCCTCGTCTCCGCCATCAACGATTTCGAGGCCCGCGTCGAGCCGCTGACCGACGACCAGCTGCGCGGAAAGACCGCCGAGTTCCGGGAGAAGCTCGCCCAGGGCGCGTCCCTCGAAGACATCCTCCCCGAGGCCTTCGCCGTCGTCCGGGAGGCCTCCAAGCGGACGACGAAGATGCGCCACTTCGACGTCCAGCTCGTCGGCGGCATCGTCCTGCACCAGGGCAGGATCGCCGAGATGAAGACGGGCGAGGGAAAAACGCTCGTCGCCACCCTGCCCGCCTACCTGAACGCCCTCCCCGGCCAGGGGGTCCACATCGTCACGGTCAACGACTACCTGGCCAAGCGCGACACCGAGTGGATGGGCGCCATCTACCGCTTCCTGGGCCTCTCGGTCGGAACGATCCAGCACGACCTCGGCGACGCCGACCGCTACACGGCCTACAGGGCCGACATCACCTACGGCACCAACAACGAGTTCGGCTTCGACTACCTCCGCGACAACATGAAGTTCCGCCTGGCCGACCTGGCCCAGCGCGAGTTCAACTACGGCATCGTCGACGAGGTCGACAGCAACCTCATCGACGAGGCCCTGACGCCCCTCTACATATCCGGCCCGACCAACGAATCGACACAGCTCTACACCCGGGTCGACGCGCTCGTCCGCCGCTTCCAGAAGGACAAGCACTTCACCCTCGACGAGAAGAGCCGTACCGTCTCCGTCCAGGAGCCCGGCGTCGCCGAGGCGGAACGCGCCCTCGCCGTCCCGAACCTCTACGACCTGGCCAATATGGAGTAC
>JAPKZE010000178.1 GCA_026393955.1 Candidatus Aminicenantota bacterium | reverse complement strand
GATCGCGGGCAAGGGCGACCACATCATCATCGACCGCATGAACCACGCCAGCATCATCGACGCCTGCCGGCTGTCGTTCGCCACCGTCCACAAGTATAAACACAACAATATGAAGGACCTGGAGCGCCTGCTGGCCTCGCTGAACCCCCAGGACGGCAAGCTCATCATGGTCGACGGCGTCTTCAGCATGGAGGGCGACATCGTCGACCTGCCCGGCATCGTCCCGCTGGCCCGCAAGTACGGGGCCCGGATCGTCGTCGACGACGCCCACGGCATCGGCGTCCTGGGCGCCCACGGCCGCGGCACGGCCGAGCACTTCGGCCTCGAAAGCGAGGTCGACCTGGTCATGGGCACCTTCAGCAAGACCTTCGCTTCGATCGGCGGCGTCGTGGTCGGCGCCACGCCGATCATCTCCTTCATCAAGCACCACGCCCGCTCGCTCATCTTCAGCGCTGCGGCCACGCCGGCCTCGGTCGCCTCGGTCCTGGCCATCCTGGACATGCTCGAGACGCAGCCGGAGCTGCGGACGCGTCTCTGGGCCGTCACGGAGCGCATGCGCGCGGGCCTCCGGGCCATGGGTTACAATACCGGCCCGTCGCAGACCCCCATCATCCCCGTCCTCGTCCACGACGACGAAAAGTGCTTCATGTTCTGGCGCCTGCTGCGGGAGGAAGGGATCTTCACCACCCCGGTCGTCTATCCGGCGGTCCCGCACGGACAGGCCCTGATCCGGACGAGCTACGGGGCCGGCCACACCGACGAGGAGCTCGATGCGATCCTGGCGGCCTTTGAGAAGTGCGGCCGGGCTCTGGGGATCATCTGACGCGGGCCCCCCGATGCCGATCATGATGCCCGCGAACCGCCGCGCCGGACTCATCGCCCTGGCCCTCGTCGCCGCTGTCCTGACGGCCGAGGCGGCGACTATCACCATGCCGCTGTCGCAGGTCAAGCCGGGCATGAAGGGCCGCGGCCGGAGCGTCTTCCAGGGCCGGACGATCGAGGATTTCGAGGTCGAGATCCTCGGCGTCATCGAGAACTCCTCGCCCAAACGGAGCATCATCCTGGCCCGCCTCAAGGGCCGGGGCCTCGAATCGACCGGCGTCATCGCCGGCATGAGCGGCAGCCCGGTCTACATCGACGGCAAGCTCATCGGGGCCGTGGCCTCCGGCTTCAGCTTTTCCAAAGAGGCCATCGCCGGGATCACGCCGATCGAGGAGATGCTGGCCGTCGGAAAGACGCCCGAGGAGCCCCGGACCGGCGCCGCCGCCCCGGTCATCATCCGCGACGATACCAGTCAGGAAAGCCTCTCCGGGGCCTACCTGAAGACGCTCGCGACCGGCGCCGCCGGCGCGGAACGCTCCGGACTGGCCTTCGCGCCCCTGGAGCTGCCGCTCGTCGTGAGCGGCCTCTCCGCCGCGGCTTTCGAGAAGGCCCGGTCGTTCTTCTCCCGGCCGGGCTTTCTGGCCGTGCGGGGCGGGAGCGGCGGCCAGCTCCGGACCTTGGAGAGCCCGGCCGAGCCCTCCCTCCGGGAAGGCGACGCCGTGGGCGTCCAGCTCGTCGGCGGCGACCTCGATATCTCCGCGGTGGGGACGGTGACCTACGTCGACGGCCCCAAGGTGCTGGCCTTCGGCCATCCGGTCTACAACCTGGGGAACGTCGATTACGCCATGACCCGGCCCGCCGTGATCACCGTCATGCCCAGCCTCGAGAGCTCCTTCAAGCTGGCCTCGGCCGGCCCGGTCATCGGGCGGTTCAACCAGGACCGGACGGCCGGCGCCGGGGGCGACGTCGGGGTCCTGCCCCGCCTCATCCCGCTGAACATCTCGTTCCAGACCGGGCCCGCGGCGAAGAAGGACTTCAAGCTCAAGCTCATCACCGACAAGTTCCTGACCCCCGCCCTGATCAACATGGCCGTGTCCAGCCTGGTGACGGGGGAGCTGCGGAGCTACGGCGATGTCAGCCTGGATTTCAACGCCGACGTCTTCCTCGACAAGGGCGGCCTCAGCGTCCACCTGGAAGACCTTTTCTCCGGCAGCTATGATCAGCCTCCGGTGAGCCTGTCGGGGCTTCTGGCCGCGGTCGTCCATTTCCTGATGAACAACGAATTCCGGGACGTGGGCATCTTCCGCGTCGACCTCAGCGTCCGGGCCCTCGAAGAGAGCCGGCAGGCGGTCCTCGAGAGGGTCCTGCTCGACAAGTACGAGGTCTCCCCGGGCGAGGCCATCCAGCTCAAGGTGTTCTACCGGTCGCAGAACGAAGAGGGCCTGATGCAGGAGGTCACGGTCCAGGCGCCCGCCCTGCCCGCGGGGACCGAATTCCAGATCCTCGTCGGCGACGCCGCCTCCATCCAGCAGGTCGAGCGGGCCCAGTACCGCATCCAAGAGTACGTGCCGCGGAGCCTCGACCAGCTCGTCCGCCTGCTCAGCAGCCTGCGCAAGAACAACCGGATCTATTTCAGGATCATGGCCCCCAAGCCGGGTCTCTTCCTGAAGGGCGAAGAGATGCCCAATCTGCCCCCGACCCTGAAAACGATGTTCGCCTCGCCGCGGGCGTCCGCGGCGAACCCGACGGAGATCACCCGGTCGACCTTGAGCGAATACCAGATCGCCATCCCCTATATCTTCAAGGGCGGGGCCTCCATTCCCGTCCGCATCAGGAAATAGGAGCCCCCTCATGCGCAAGCCCGTCCTCGCGATCGTCCTCGGATCGTTGGTCCTGACCTCGGCCCTCCGCGCCGTGGTTCCCCAGAAATGGGAGCTGCGGACGCGCGAGGATTACCTGCGGGGCAAGTTCGACGGCATCTCGGTGTCCTACGACGGGACGCTGGCCCTGGCGCCCAAGGCGGAGAAGATCGCAGCGCCCCAGGAAGAGTTCTATCTCTCGGTCCTGGCCACCGCCGAGGGCGTCACGTTCCTGGGCACGGGCCACGGCGGGAAGATCTACCGTATCGACAAGGACGGCAAGGCGGAGCTCTGGTTCCAGGCCCCGGAGATGGACGTGACCACGCTGGCCCAGGACGCCAAGGGGACGCTCTTCGCGGCGACCTCCCCGAACGGGAAGATCTACAAGATCACGGACAAGGGCAAGGGCGAGGAGTTCTTCAACCCCGCCGAAAAATACATCTGGGACCTGCTGTTCCTCGAAGGCGGCGACCTGTGGGCGGCGGTCGGGGAGAACGGCGGCATCTACCGGATCTCGCCGCTCGGCGAGGGACGGATGTTCTTCAAGGCCGCGCAGAACCACATCCTCTGCCTGGAGCGGACCGCCCGCGGCGACGTTATCGCCGGGAGCGGCGGCAACGGGCTCCTCTACAGGATCGGCCCGGACGGGCGCGCCGCGGTCCTCTTCGAGACGCCGTACGAGGAGGTCCGCAGCCTGGCCGTCGACCGCGAAGGCCAGATCTACGCCGCGGCCTCCGGGACATCGACCCGGGCCCGGAAGGACGAGGCGTCCGAAACGCCCGTCCGGCTCGACGCCGAGGTCACGGTCACGGCGAGCGCCTCCGGCGGCGAAGGCCGCTCGGGGTACCAGCCGGCGGGGGGCGCGGCCAGGGACGGCGGCGCGCTCTATCGCCTCACCGGTGACGGCCTGGCCAAGCGCCTCTGGAGCTCCGACGACGAGATGATCTACTCCCTGCTCTGGCGGGAGGGGGAGAAGAAGGTCGTCTTCGGCACCGGCGGCCGGGGCCGGATCTATTCCGTGGACCGGGAGGAGAGGGTCGCCCTGTTGCTGCAACAGAGCTCCGAGCAGGTCTACCAGCTCGTGCCGCTCGATTCCAAGATCTACGTGCTGTCGAACAATCCTTGCTATTTCGGCCTCCTGCTCACCGAGCAGCGGTTCGCCGGGGAGTACGTCAGCCCGGTCCTCGACGCCAGGACCCCGGCGGCGTGGGGACGCATCGTCTGGGACGCCGCCGTCGCCGCCGGCTCATCGGTCCAGCTCCAGAGCCGGAGCGGCAACACCGGCGAGCCCAATGCCACCTGGACGGATTGGTCACCCTACTACGGCAAGACCGAGGAGCAGGTGCTCAGCCCCAAGGCGCGCTTCCTCCAGGTCAAGGTCCTGCTCCGGACCCAGACCGGCAAGGCCTCGCCCGTCTTCAACCGGCTGACCGTTTTCTACCTGCAGTCGAACATCGCTCCGGCGGTGACGCGGCTGGAGTTCCTCAAGCCGAACGAGGTCTACCTCAAGCTGCCCGAACAAGACGACGTCATCCTCGGCGTCGAGCGGGCTTTGGCCGAAGCGCCGGTGAAGAAAGACGACCTGCGCTTCGGGCTGCCGTCCCGGAAGGCCGAGCGCAAGGGCTTCCAGACGGTCGTCTGGGACGCGTCCGACGAGAACGGGGACACGCTCCGGTATTCCCTGGCCATCCGCAAGGACGGCGAGACCGAATGGCGGGTCCTCGAAGACGCCTGGAGCGAGACGATCTACGCCTTCGATACGCTGGCCGTTCCGGACGGGACCTATTTCCTCCGGCTCAGCGCCTCGGACTCGCCCTCCAATCCCCTGGGGCTCGAGCTCAGGACCGACCGGATCAGCCCGCCGCTCGTCGTCGACAACTCGCTGCCCGTCGTTAAGGGGTTCACCGCGGCCCGCAACGGCGCCGCGCTCGATATCGCCTTCCAGGCGGAGGATTCCTATTCCTACATCGAAGAGGCCAAGATCCTCGTCCGGCCGGGGGAATGGCGCGTCGTCTTCCCGGTCGACGGCATCGCCGACTCGCGGAGCGAATCGTTCAAGGTCTCGCTGAAGCTCCCCGCCGGGGCGGAGAACCAGGTCACGGTGAGGGTCCGGGACAGCTACGGGAACGTCGGGGTCTTCCGGCAGAATTTCTGAAGCCGGCCTACTTCTTGGCCCGCTCGAGGTATTTGTCTTCCCACGTGTCGACGCGGATGACGTCGCCTTCCTTGATGAACTCCGGCACCTGGACGACCGCGCCCGTCTCGAGGACCGCGGGCTTGTAGAGGGCGGTTTTGGTCGCGCCCTGGAGCCGGGGCTCGGTGCTCGCGACCTTGAGGTCCATGGTGTGGGGGAGGTTGACGCCGACGGGCTTGCCCTCGAACGTCTCGACCTCGATGACCGTGTTCGACTTGAGGTACTTGATGGCGTCGCCGATGGCCTCGGCGCTCAGGGTGACCTGCTCGTAGTTCTCGATGTTCATGAAGACGTAATCGCCGCCCTGCTCATAGAGGAACTCCATCTCAACCTCGTCGAGGCGGGCCTGCTCGAGCCGCTCCTCCGAGCGGAAGCGGTGCTCGGTCTGGGAGCCGATCTGGATGTTGCGCAGCTTCGTCTGGACCATGGCCTTCCACCGGCCGGGCGTGATGAGCTGCATTTCCATCACCCGCCAGAGCATGCCGTCCATGACGATGATCATGCCTTTGCGGATCTGGGTCGCGTCGATCATTGGGTCCTCCGAAGGATGGGGCGGCGGATCGCCCGTCGAATGCGCTATTCTATCACAGTCGTCAAAGCTCTGCATTCGAAGCATCTTTCGTGCCTTGGACTCCTTGTTCGGGGCGCGCCCTCCGTCGGCCGCTCGCCGGCCCGGCGAGCCGGCTCGCTCCGCATCCGGGCTCCGCTCTGAAGAATGGGGACATGTACCCTGGGTACGTGTCCCCATTCTTCACCCATGCCCGCTCCGCCCTTCCACGGCCTCCTCGGGCATCGCCCCTGCACGTTCGTCCTCGGCACTCAAGATGCTTCAGTCTGAGGACAGACCTCGCCGATGTCGGCCGAAAAGCGGGTTGCTTTCGACGGGCGATTCTTTTATATAAGGTAGCGACGGGAAGGACATGAAGAAGATTGGCTTTGGGATGGCTCTCATCCTGGTTCTGACGATCCTGCCCGGCTGCAAGAAGCCAGCGGAGGGGAACATGGTCGACCTGGTTCTGATCAACGGCAAGGTGTGGACCGGCGACGCCGCCCGGCCCTGGGCCGAGTCGGTGGCCGTCCGCGGCGGGACGATCTACGCCGTCGGGACGGCGGCGGAGCTGGCGGGGCTGGCGGCCTCCGCCGAGACGCGCGTCGACCTCGGCGGGGCGCTCGTCCTGCCCGGCTTCATCGACAGCCACACCCATTTCCTGGCCGGCGGCTTCGCGCTGAAGAGCATCCAGCTTCGCGACGCCGGGAGCCGGGAGGAGTTCACGGCCCGCATCGCCGCCAAGGCCCGCGAGCTCGGTCCCGGCCGCTGGATCCTCAACGGCGACTGGGACCACCAGCAGCTCAGCCCGGTGGAGCTGCCGCGGAAGGACTGGATCGACGCGGTGACGCCCGACAATCCCGTCTGCGTCAACCGCTATGACGGGCACATGATCGTGGCCAACAGCCTGGCCCTCAAGCTGGCCGGCGTCACGAAGGACACCCCGACGCCTCCGGGCGGCGAGATCGAGAAGGACCCGGCGACAGGGGAGCCGAGCGGCATCCTCAAGGACGCGGCCATGGACCTCGTCTACGCCAGGATCCCCGATCCCTCCTTCGAGGACAAGCTCGAGGCGGCCGAAGCTTCCATCCTCCACGCCGCAGAGAACGGCGTCACCTCCGTTCACGAGATGGCCGACGCGGCCAGCTTCGAGGTCTTCCAGGAGCTGGCCCGGAGGGGACGGCTGACGACCCGGATCTACCTCTATGTCCCGATCACGGAGATCGAGACCGTGGCCCGCCTCAAGCTGAAGTCGCCTTTCGGTGACCCCTATCTCAGGCTGGCCGGCCTCAAGGGCTTCGTGGACGGTTCTCTGGGCTCGGAGACGGCCTATTTCTTCGAACCCTATACGGACGCCCCGAAGACCTCGGGCCTCCTCAACGGCCAGATGTTCCCCGAAGGGATCATGGAAAAGCGCATCCTCGAGGCCGATCGGGCCGGGCTCCAGCTGGCCATCCACGCCATCGGCGACCGGGCCGTGAGCCTGCTCCTCGATATGTACGAGAGGGCCGTCGCGGCCAACGGGCCCCGGGACCGGCGCTGGCGCGTCGAGCACGCCCAGCACATGCGGCCGGCCGACATCGCCCGGTTCGGACGGTTGGGCCTCGTCGCCGCCGTCCAGCCCTACCACGCCATCGACGACGGCCGCTGGGCCGAAACGAAGATCGGCCCCGAGCGGGCCAAGACGACGTACGCGTTCGAGTCCCTGCGGCGGGCCGGGGCCGTCCTGGCCTTCGGTTCGGATTGGACCGTCGCGCCTCTGAGCCCCATCCTCGGCATTTACGCCGCGGTGACGCGCCGGACGCTCGACGGCCGGAACCCCGGCGGCTGGGTCCCGGCGGAGAAGGTCTCCGTCGAGGAATCCGTCCGGGCCTACACCGTGAACGGCGCCTGGGTGGAATTCGCCGAGGCGGTCAAGGGCTCGATCGCGGCCGGGAAGCTGGCCGACCTGATCGTCCTCGACCGGGACATCTTCGCCATCCCGCCGGAGGAGATCGCGACCGCCAAGGTCCGGATGACCGTCGTCGACGGCCGCATCGTCTACAGGAAGGACCGATGACCGCGGGCCTCTTTGCGGCCGAACCCGGCCGCATCGGCTCGGACGAATCGGGCAAGGGGGACTTTTTCGGGCCGCTCGTCATCGCGGCGTTCTTCATGCCCGAAGGCCAGGAGGAGGTCCTGCGCGGGCTCGGGGTCAAGGACTCGAAACGGACCTCCGACGCCCGCTGTCACGAGATCGCGGCGACGCTCAAACGGATCTATCCTTATCACTCCATCGTCGCTGTCGGCCCGGAAAAGTACAACGAGCTCTGGGCGAAGCTGCGCAACCTCAACCGGCTCCTGGCCTGGGGCCACGCCCGGGCCATCGAGAACATCCTCGAGCGCGTGCCTGCGGGCAAGGCGGTGACGGACCAGTTCGGCGACGAGCGGTTCGTCCGCAACGCCCTGCTCCAGAAGGGCCGGGAGATCGAGCTCGTCCAGATGCCCCGGGCCGAGGAGGATCCGGCGGTCGCGGCCGCCTCCATCCTGGCCCGGGCCGAATTCCTGAGCAGGCTTCATTATCTGTCCAAAGAAGTCGGGCTCGAGCTGCCCAAGGGCGCCTCGGACCTGGTCGAGGCCGCGGCCGTGAAGCTCGTCCGGGCCAAGGGGCCCGACATCCTCGAGAAGGTGGCCAAGACCCACTTCAAGACGACCGTCCGCGTCCTGGCCGCGGCCGGCGTCGCCAAGCTTGTTTAAAAAAATGGGGACGTTTCCGGTTTTTCGGGATCTCAAAACGGGAAACGTCCCCATTTGAATCAGGAGCTGACTATGGCTGAGACGCGGCGGCTGTACGACGAGGATGCCTATCTTCTGGAATTCGAGGCCGCGATCGTGGAGCGGCGGGTGCATGAAAACCGCCCGGCCGTGGTCCTCGAGGCCACCGCGTTCTACCCGGAATCCGGCGGCCAGCCCCGGGACAAGGGGACGCTCGACGGGGTCGAGGTCCTCGAGGTCGTCGATCTCGACGGGGTCCTCCTCCACGTCCTGGCCTCCGAGCTCCCCATGGGGACCGTGCGCGGCCGGATCGACGGGGCGTTGCGGTCCGACCACCGGCAGCAGCATACGGGCCAGCACGTCCTGTCGCAGGCCTTCTGGGAGCTGCTCAAAGGCGAAACGCTGTCGTTCCACATGGGCCCCGAGATCTCGACCCTCGAGATCGGCCTGAAGAGCATCAGCGACGCCGACTGCGACCGGGTCGAGGACCGGGCCAACACCGTCGTCCGGGAGGACCGCGAGGTCAAGACCACCCTCGTGCCCGACGACAGGATCGGGGAGGTGCCGCTGCGGAGGCCGCCCAAGAAGCAGGGGCTGCTCAGGGTCGTCGAGGTCGACGGCTTCGACTATTCGGCCTGCGGCGGAACGCACGTCCGGCGGACCGGCGAGATCGGGCTCATCAAGCTCGGGGCGACCGAGAAGATCCGGGGCAACCTCCGCTTCGATTTCCTGTGCGGGGGGCGGGCCCTGCGCGATTATCGGGCCAAGGACCGGGCGGCCCGCCGTCTCGCGGCCTCGTTCTCCTGCGCGCCGGGCGACATGTCCGCCCAGGTCGAGAAGCTCGCGGCCGAGCACAGGGCCCTGAAGAAGCGGGCCCGCGGGCTCGGGGAGCGGCTGGCCGCGTTCGAATCCGAGGAGATCGTCCGCGCGGCCGGCGGGCGCGTCGTCGCCGGGGTCCTCGACGACCGGACCCCGGAGGAAGCCCGGGCCCTGGCCCTCGCCGTCGTCAAGCGGGGCGAGCTCGCCGTCGCCTACGGCGCGGCGGGCGAAGGTCAGGGGCACCTCATCCTGGCCCGTTCCGGGAGCCTGAAAGCGGACCTGAGGCAGCTCGTCCCGGTCGTCGCGGCCGTCGTTCCCGTGAAGGGCGGCGGCGGGCCCTCGCTCGTCGAGCTGGTCATGGCCGGATCCGCGAGGCTCCGGGAGGCCGTCGACGCCGCCGCGGCCTGGCTGCGGGAGAACGCGTGAAGCGCATCCTCGTCGTCGGCAGCTCCAACACGGACATGATCGTCCGTGTGCCGCGCATCCCGCGGCCCGGCGAGACGGTGCTCGGCAGCGGCTTCTCGATGGCCGGCGGCGGCAAGGGGGCCAACCAGGCCGTGGCCGCGGCCCGAGCGGGGGGGCGCGTGACCTTCGTCGCCCGGGTCGGGGACGATGTCTTCGGCGAGCGGGCCCTGGACGGGTTCGCGGCCGACGGCATCGACACGCGCTTCGTCCTCCGGACGCCCGGCGCGGCCTCGGGGATCGCCTTGATCGACGTGGATGACCGGGGCGAGAACAGCATCTCGGTCGCCTCCGGGGCCAACGCGCTTCTTTCCGCCGCCGATGTCGGCGCCGCGGCGGGCGCGCTGGCGGCCGCCGATATGGTCCTTCTCCAGCTCGAGTCGCCGATCGAGACCGTCGAGGCGGCGGTGCGGTGGGCGGGGGAGAACGGCGTGCCCGTCATTCTCAACCCGGCCCCGGCCCGGCCGCTCGAGGATCGACTGCTCGCCCGCGTCTCTGTCCTGACGCCCAACGAGACCGAGGCCGAGCTCCTGTCCGGGCTCGCGGTCAGGGACGAAGGCGGCGTCCGGGCCGCGGCCGCCCGGCTCCGGGCGCGCGGGCCCCGGACGGTCGTCGTCACCCTCGGCGAGCGCGGCGTCTACGCCCTGGCTCCGGAGTTCGATGGATTTCTGCCGGCCTTCCGCGTGGAGGCCGTGGACACGACGGCGGCGGGGGATGTTTTCAACGGGGCGCTGGCTGTGGCCCTGGCGGAAGAGCGGCCGCTGGCCGAGGCCCTCCGCTTCGCCCAGGCCGCCGCGGCCATCTCCGTCACGAGGGCCGGCGCCCAGCCCTCCGCCCCCACCCGCTCCGAGATCCTCGCGTTTCTGAAGTAACGGACGGATTCGATCGGGATCTCGTGCTCGGGGCATATCCCCGCACGCTCAGCCGCTCATTCGAGCGCTTATTCCAAGAACGGGTGGCCGGGGGATGCCACCGGACAGGGCCCGTTCGGGAATAAGCGCTCGACGTGTGGCGGAGGGTTTCGCTGAGGCTTATTCGTAGCGGAGCGCCACGATCGGGTCCATGTGGGCGGCCTTCTGGGCCGGGAAGATGCCGAAGAAGAGGCCGATCGCGGCCGAGACCGCCAGTCCCAGCGCGACCGACCAGGGCGAGACCGTGGCCGGCAGCGGGGTCGTGGCCTTGACGATGAGGGCGATGCCGAAGCCGGCCAGGACGCCGATGATCCCGCCGGTGCCGGTCAGGAAGACCGCTTCGATGAGGAACTGCTTCATGATATCGCCCGACCGGGCGCCGATGGCCTTGCGGATGCCGATCTCGCGGGTCCTCTCCTTGACCGAGACGAGCATGATGTTCATGACCCCGATACCGCCGACCAGAAGGCCGATCGAGGAGATGACCATCATGACCAGGTAGGCGGCGCCGGTCAGCTGGTTGTAGAGGTCGACGATCGAGTCCTGGGTCATGATGGAGAAGTCGTTGGGCTTGCCGTAGGGCACCTTGCGGCGCTGGCGGAGGACGCCGGAGATCTGCTCGATCGTCTCGCCGAGCGTGTCCGGCTTGCGGGGCGTGGCCATGATCTCCAAGCCGTCCTTCTCGTAGCGGAAGTATTTCATCAGCGTGGTGATAGGCAGACCGACGAAATTGTCCCGGCTCTGGCCGAACATCTGGCCCCGCTTGGCCAGGACGCCGATGAGCCCGCCGGTGCCGGTC
>JAPKZE010000128.1 GCA_026393955.1 Candidatus Aminicenantota bacterium | reverse complement strand
CCCTTGGAGGAGGCGGCGGCCGTGCCGACCAGGGCGCTCCAGCGGAGGAAGCCGCGGCGGCTCATCGAGGCTGTCTCGATCTTCCTCTTGAGGCGGTCGTCCGTCATGGCCGGCCTGTTACCGGAAAAAGGGGACGTTTCGGGTTTTCGACGGCGACCGGGACCATGACCAGGCCCGGCAGGACGGGGACGCGGGCCAGATGCAGGAGATGCCAGGGGGTCGCTTCCGCCAGGCCCCAGACCGACCCCCAGAACAGGGCCCTGGCCAGCATCGATCGGAGGCGGCTCAGCCGACCTGGGTCGTCAGGAAGATCTGCAGGCTCATCTGCCCGATCAGGTCCTGGGTCTACTCGATGCCGTCGAGGTGGGCGTCCTCGTCCTTCAGGATGGACTCGAGGATCTCGCGGGTCGCGTAGTCCTTGAGGCTCCCGGCCAGGATGATGGCGTCGTTGTAGGACTTGATGGCGCCTTCCTCGGCCTTGTGGTCGTTGTCGAACATCTTCGGGATGTCGGCGCCGATGTAGAGCTTCTTGAGGTCGCTGACGATGGGCAGCCCCTCGAGGAACAGGATGCGTCCGATGAGCTTCTCGGCGTGCTTCATTTCGTCGATCGCCCGCTTCTCGATGGCCTTATGGAGCTTGAGGTAGCCCCAGTTGTCGCACATTTCCGAATGGACCATGTACTGGTTGATGGCCGTCAGCTCGTCGGCGAGCAGCGCGTTGAGAACCTTGATGAGTTTCGGATCACCTTTCATAATGTCCTCCTTCGGTCGTTTTGATTCGGGTGGATATCGAAAAATCTATTTTATCGCCATTGCGGGGCAAAGGCAAGCCGGACGGGCGGGCACGGACACCTGCCCGGGCCGGTTTGGTCAGCGAGCGCCTTTTCGGCTAAAATACGGCCGTACTCAAAGGAGGGACTCATGAGACGCTCCATCATCCTGGCCTCCATCCTGATCGCCGCGCTCGTTCTCGCCGGCTGCGCGCCCGGCCCCAACAGCCTCGAGAAGACGGCCGACGCCGACGGCAAGACGGCCGGATTCCTGATGGGGCTGTGGCAGGGCTTCATCTCGCCGGTCACGTTCATCGTGTCGGTCTTCACCAGGAACGTCCGGCTCTACGAGGTCCACAACAACGGGACCTGGTATAACTTCGGCTTCGTCCTCGGCGCCGGTCTCTTCATGAGCGGCGGCATCCTGGGCCGGAAAAAGAAAAGGACTTGATCCCGGTCGCCGGCGTCCTTTTCGTCGCGGCCTTCATCCGCTCGGCCCTGGGCTTCGGAGACGCGGTCGTGGCCATGCCCTTGCTGGCCATGATCCTCGGGCTCCGGACGGCGACGCCGCTCGTGGCCTTCGTGGGCCCGACGATCTCCATCCTGATCCTGGCCCGGGACTGGCGCGGGGTCGAGTTCAAAACGGCCGGCCGGCTCATCGCGGCGACCCTGTTGGGCATCCCGGTGGGGATCTACGGCCTGGCCCGGCTGCCGGAGGCGCCGCTCAAGATCGCCCTGGGATTCATCATCCTTCTCTACGGCCTGTTCGGCCTGGCCAGGCCGGGGACGCGGCTCGGACGCGAAAGGGCGGCCTTCCCTTGGATCGTCGGCTGGTCGGCAGGGGTCCTGGGCGGAGCCTACAACACCAACGGCCCCCCCATCGTCGCCTACGGCATGCTCCGGGGCTGGCCGCCGGAGAGCTTCCGGGCGACGCTCCAGGGGTATTTCCTGCCGACGGGACTGGCCATCCTGGCCGGGCACGGACTGGCCGGTCTATGGACCGGGACGGTCCTAAAGTCCTACCTCTATTCGCTGCCGGCGATCGTCCTCGGCGTCCTCTTGGGCGGACTGCTCAACAAGAAGCTGACCCACGCCGTTTTCGCCAAGGTCGTCTACGCGTCCCTGGCCGTCATGGGCGCGGCCCTGCTCATCAGAGAGCTAATTTAGGACGACCGTCTTCGCCGGGCCGTAGTAGAGGCCGTTGAACAGCAGCTTGAAGGTCCCGTGCGGCTGGCCGCGGAAGGCGATCTCGGGCCCGTAGAGGAAGAGCTTCCCCTTTCCGACCTCCGCCTCGGCGACCTGCACGCTCCGGCGCAGGTAAGACTCGCCCCAGGCCCAGCCGCTCCTCAGGAGCTTGCCCTCGTCGAACCAGGCGACCGGCTTGACCCCCTTGAGCTCCGCATCGGGGAGGAGCACCCAGGCCGGAGTGTTGTCGAAGAAGACGTCGACCGTCTCGGGCATCCCCTGGGCCAGCGGATGGGCCGGGTTGGTCTTGGCCCGCAGGATCGAGCCCGGCACGTAGAACTTCTCGGACCTGAGCGGCGTCTCCGTCCCGTCCTGGGCTTTTTCGATCAGGGCGTTCGCCAGCGGCAGCTGGAAATGGTCGGCCAGGACCGTGGCCGAATCCAGGGCCAGGATGGTCCCCCCGGCCTCCACGAACTGCCGCAGGATCGGGATCGTCTTCTCGGCGGTGACCCGGCCGACCCTGTTCTTGTACTCGTCGGGGACATAGGACGGCACCGACGGCTGGGATACCCTCGCCCCTCCCCCGGTTTCCGGCCCCGCGGCCAGGCCCCTGGGAATGGAGCCCCCGACGAAGATGAGGGCGTCGAACCGGGACTCGAGCCCGCCCGCGTCGAGGTCCGGGGCGAAGACGAGCTCGTAGGGGAACTCGAACTGCTCGAGGAGCCAGCGGATCCAGCCCGAGGCCATCGAACCGCCGTACGTGTCCCACAGCCCGATGCGGAGGGCGCGCAGCTCGAACGCCTCGCCTTTTGGCGCGGCCACGGCTCCTTCGACATTCAAGCCCAGGTCCTGGGCCGCTGTCTTCAAGATCGCCGCCGCGCCGGGTGACGCCGGCACCCAGATCGTTCCCGCCGGATAGGTCGCGGCGCCGGACTGGAACGGCGTCTTCAGCCAATAGGCCTTCTCCCCGGCCTTCATCAGCCGGTTGACGGCGACGAACGTGTCGTTGACGCGGTGATCGAGGAGGTAGCCCGCGACCCCGGCCCCGGCGTCGAAGACCCCGGCCGGCGGCTTGGTCACGCCCGGCAACCTCACGAACGGACCGCTGAAGCCGTCGAGGATGCGATCGAAGGAGACGCCCATCTGGTAGGCCAGGGTCCACCCGGCGGCGTCATAGGGCGCATTGGGCGCCCCGCCGGGATAGGGGATGTCGTTCGGATGGTCCTGGGGCTCGAACATGGTCAGCACGTGGGGCCGGAAGGCCTGGGCCGTCAGAATGACGTAGGAGCCCTTGGGGTAGGTCTTGCCGCCGGCCGCGAAATCGGCCGTCGCCCGTTCGACGGCGATCCCGCTCTCGATGAGGGCGTTGACGAGCTTGGTCGCCGTCGGGAAATCGGCCTGGTCCGCCGGGATGATATAGCCGCGAGGGTCGCGCTTGGCCGGATCGAACAGGCCGTCGTAGTATTTCTTGTCCACGGCGCCCCGGCTGGCGCCGGCCCTCGCGCCCGGCCCCGGGGCCGCGGCCTGATCCCGCCCGCCGGCGCCCGTCCGGTCCTTGTCGACGGCCGCCCGGACGTCGGCGATGGTGCCCGGCACGATGGTCCACGAGTCCTTGCTCCCCAGCTCGACGGCGTGCCGGCCCATGAGATAGCGCCGATAGAGGAAATCCTGGCGGTGCTTGGAGGCCACGTCGAGGATGGCCATGTCGGCCGTGATGGAGTACTCGATCGACTGGCGGAAATGCCACTTCTGGGGCGCGATGGGATACGGATAGTCCTGTTTCGGCAGGAGCCGCTCCGGGATGAAAGGGATGTCGACGGGCGTCGGGCTGCCGATGGCCTCGGTCAGGATGCCGATGACGTTGTGGAAATAGCCGGCGCTCCGCAGGCCGCCGTTCCACCAGGTCGAGTAGCCCGCGCCCGAGCGCATAGTCGCCCCGGGCTTGCCCTCGGTGACGAAGCGGTTGTGCATGGACGCCGCGACGAGGTCGAGCCCGACCGGGATGAGCGGGTCGAAGACGTAGTTGAAGGGGTCGCGGAAAGGCGGGGCGAAGAGCACCGTCCCGGCCGGCCCGGTCTGGTGGTGGTTGTAGAGGATCTGCGGGTGCCATTCGATGTAGAGCTGGCGGCTGATGGCCTTGGTCTCGGGCTGGGTGTTCATGTAGAAGTCGCGGTTGTTGTCGTGCCCGATGTACTTCTGGTAAAGCACGGGGACTCCGCTCATGGACCTCTTGGCCGGCTCCTTCTCGCGCATGTACCAGTCGGCGACGAGATCGAGCCCGTCGGGGTGGGCCGGGACGGCGAGGAGGATGACGTCGTCGAGGATGCGCCGGGTCTCGGCGTCCGTCCCGCTCGTCATCCGCCAGACGAGCTCGATGAGCTGCTGCGAGCCGAGGATCTCGGTCGCGTGGAGCCCGCCGTCGATCCAGACGACGGCCTTGCCCTCGGCGGCGAGCTTGCGGGCGGTCTCATCGGTCAGGCCCTTGGCCAGGGCCAGGCGCGTCGCAATATCCTTGTAGCGGGCCAGCCGGGCCTGGTTCGCGGGCGAAGTGAGGATGGCCATGACCATGGTCCGTCCTTCCGCCGTTTTGCCGATCTCGACGACCTTGAGCCGGTCCGACTCGGCGTCGAGCTTCTTCCAGTACGCGACGAGCTGCTTGTAATTGACGAGCTGGTAGTCGTCGCCGATGGAGAAGCCGAACTGCTCCTTGGGGCTCGTGACCTTGGCCGCGGCGGCCGGCAGCCGGAACGCCGCGAGCGCCAGGGCGATCGAGAGCCCGACGAAAGCGATCCGGACGGCGGGACGGAGGCGGGGAGTCGAAGACATGGCCGTTCCTCCAGATTGGGATCGGAAGCCGCTATATATCAAATGCGGCGCGAAGCTGTCAAAAGCGGGGCCGGCGCGGCCCGTCACCAGAGGCCCGGGATGAGCAGGGCCGGGACAGCCTGCTTGTATTCCGCGTACCAGAGAAGGTCCTGCGTCAGCATGCGGTCCTCGAGGAGCGTCCGGCCGAGGAGGAGCAGGCCGGCCAGCCCCTGGGGGATGAGGGCCCAGTAGGAGCCCAGGACCAGGGGCGTCGCCAGGCCGAACAGGAGACCGCCGAGATATCCGGGGTGCCGGCAGAACTTGTAGGGGCCTTCGCGGCAGACGATCTGGCCGCGGTCGGTCTGGATGCGGGCCACGCTCGAAAAGAACGGATTGGTTTTTTTGGCCCAGAGGAAAAGGCCGTGGCCGGTGACGAAGACAGCCAGGAAAAGCACGTAAGCGACCGATCGGGGGGGAGAGCTCCAATGACGCAGGCCGGCGTCGATGCCGGACACGATGACGGCCGCGAAATAGAGGGGCGTCGCCAAAAGGAGGTAGCCCTTGTCCCACCACTTCACGCCCTTGCCGGGGCGGAACCTCTCGGCCAGGAGCCCGACGGTGCCCTTCAGAAGCCAGCCGGAGAGGGAGGCGAAGGCCAGGCTGAGACAGAAGAACAGCCAGCCCTGCCAGTAATCGAAACGGCCCGCGGAGATGAAGATGACGCCGGCCAGGAGGGCGACGCCGATGACGTTGCGGGCCCGGACGAACGCTTTGAATTGCATCCCGAGGCCATTATGGTCCAGGCGCCCGGCATATTCAATATCCTGCCGGGGGGCCCGACTAAACCGGTGGATCTATTGGTTTTCGGAGCATGGCCATGAAAGTGCTGTCCTGCCTCGTGCTTGCCATCGCCGTTGCCGCCGGCGCGGCTCTGCCCGCTTCCGGACAGGAGACGCTGCAGGCCTCCCTCAATATCCAGCCCGTCTCGTGGGACTGCTGGCTCTCCGCCAAGGCCAACGCCGAGAAGCGCGACGCCGAGGG
>JAPKZE010000439.1 GCA_026393955.1 Candidatus Aminicenantota bacterium | reverse complement strand
GCCGCCCGCGAGTCCGATGCGCAGGGCTTCGCGGCGGGTCAGAAGGCGAGAGCCGGTCAAGCCGGGTATGGAAAGGTGACCTTTTTTCATGGCTCCCCTACGGTCCCATGATAATCCAGGCCCGGCGGACGGGTCAAACGGGGGGCCGTGGGGGAGACGGGCTCAGCCGTTTATGCTGACACTGAAGGAGGTGGTCGGCGTCAGGTCCGCCACGATCTTGCCCACCGATAGGGAGTTGGCGAGGACGCCGAATCCGGCCAGCGATAAGACGGCGGCGACCACAATAATCGCGAATTTCGTGCTGATCTTCATGTTATTTACCTCTTTCTTTTGTTCGTTTCTTTTCTATTTACATCCATTTAGACGCAATGACGGGTCGAAAGGTTTCATTTCCTAGGAAATAAGTAGGAATTAACCGGGGAGAATCAGGCCGGTGCTCAGGGCTTCTCTCGAGGGAACGACGAGGACCAGGTAAAAAAAGAAATATTTGGCCGGCGGTCCCGGATATCAGGTCCGGAGAGCCCGGGACGAGGGGAGGATCAGTCGGCCGCGAGCCAGGTCCGGGCCTTGGCTTCGTCGGCCGGCAGGAAGTGCTCGATCGGGAAGTTGCGGAGCCCCTGGCCGGTGAACATGAGGACCAGGTCCTTCCAATCCTTGTCGCTGACGACGGCCATTTTCCGGATGGACGCGTCGTTGACGATCTGGAAGGAGAGATCGCCCCAGTCCCCGCCCTTGGCCCAGCCCAGGAAATTCTCGCTCAGGACGAGGATGCGGACCGGGCCGTGCTTTTGAATGGCTGCCGTCGCCGATCGCTGCACGTCCGCAAGCTCGGCCCGCTCGAGCCGTCCGGAGACCTTGATCGTCAGGATATCGCCGGCGATACCCAGGAATTGTGCGGCCATGTCGCTTATCTCCTTCCGCCCGGGACTGCGTTGCCGCTCCGGATGTTACCATCGGGCCGCGGCACCGTCAATGAGGTCCGCCTCCGGCTGAGGGACGCGTCCGACGGCGGACCCGGGGCCGAGGAATAGGGGGTAAAAAATGCCCGGGGAGGGACTCGCGCTTCCGCGGGGCCTCCCCGGGCTCCTGAATGCGAAAAGAACCTGCTGCGTCCCTACTTCTTGACCGCGTACGGGTTGCCGCCGAGCGCGTTGGAGATGTCGGCGATGGCCTTCTGGGCGCGGATGCTGTTGCCGGCGTCGTCGAGAGGCGGCGAGATGACCGCGATCCCGAACTTGCCGGGGGAGACGGCGATGATGCCGCCGCCCACCCCGCTCTTGCCGGGCAGGCCGGTGCGATACAGCCACTTGCCCGAGTCGTCATAGAGGCCGGCGATGGCCATCACGGCCAGGAGGCCGGGGACGTTCTCGGCCTTCAGGACCTGCTTGCCCGTGACCGGATTCTTGCCGCCGTTGGCCAGCGTGCCCGCCATCATGGCCAGGTCCTTGGCGTTGACGTTGACCGAGCACGCTTCGGTGTAGATGTCGGTGGCCCGCATCGGCTCCGACTTGATCCACTCGTAGGCGTACATCAGGTAGCCGATGGCCTGGTTGCGCTGGTTCGTGTCGCTCTCCGATTTGAAGACCTCTTGATTGACCGAGAGCGGCCGGCCGGCGAAATCGGAATAGAAGCCCAGGAGGCTTTTCCAGATCGCGTCGCGGTTGGCGCCCTTGAGCATGCTGGCGGCCACGATGGCGCCCGGGTTGACGAGCGGGTTGATCTCGCGCGCGTTCAGCAGCTTCTGGGACCACTCCACCGCCACGATCGAGTTGAAGCGCATGCCCGTCGCGTCGACGCCGATCGTTTTTATGATCGCTTCGGCCCCCTGCTCCTCCATGACCTTGGCCATGGTGAACACCTTGCAGATGGACTGGATGGAGACCTCGGACTTGATGTCGCCCGCGGTATACACCTTGCCGCCGGGGGTCACGAGGGCGATGCCGAAGATCTTGGAGTCGACCTTGGCCAGGGCCGGGATGTAGTCGGCGTTCTTGCCTTCCTGCAGGTCCTTGTACTTGGCGTACGCGGCCTGCAGGGCGGCATTGATCTCGGATTCCGTCTGGGCGGCCACGGTCCCGGCGAGCAGGGCCACGCCGAGGAAGGCCGCGCAGATAACAGAGAGGGTCTTGCGATTCATCAGTTTCCTCCTACCGTGAATAACCTGAAGCTGTACTTGGCCGAGAACTGGATGCGGAAATCGTCCACCTTCCAGCCGTCGCGGAAGTTCTGGCGCTGCACCCACTGGAGCTCGGGGCCGCAGAAGAAATTCGGGACTGGGTAATAGAGGAGGTTCACGAGCGCGTAATCGCCGCGCTTGAAGGCGTCGTCGGCCTGGGCGTCGGTGTTGGAGATGTCGGCCATCGAGTAGCCGACGGTGCTCGTGAACTTGTCGTTCCAGGTGTGGTCAAAGAAGGCGACGAAGGTGAAAATGGGCAGGGCCTTGCCGACGACCGGGGTCAGCGGATTGGTGAAGTTGTTCTGGATCCCGACGTCCACGGGGGCGTCGTTCATGTAGTTCTCGATGCCTTCGCCGTAGAGGACCGAGGCCCGGACCGTGTCCTTGGCGACGACGAGGTTGGTGCTGAGGTGCAGCCCCCAGCCCGTGGCCTTGCCCGAAAGATCGAACTCATCGTCGTTCATGTCGTCCCATCTCATCTGGCGCAGCATCCCGGCCAGCTGGACGTGGCCCCACTTGCCGGCCCGCCGGACCTGCACGGAGAGGTCAGGCAGGGGGAAGCGGGCCTTGACGCCCTGGAGCTCGACGCGGTCCTGGTAGACGCCCTGGTCGGCGCTGGCGCCCGGGCGCTCGAGGGCGACGGTTACGGTCGTGGCGCCCATGATCGGCATCCAGCGGGCCTGGACGTTGCGGAAGAAGACCATGCCGTTCGGGCCCCAGTACTCGAGCGAGTTGGGGAAGACGTCCGGGTCCATGAACGGGCTCCAGGTCTGGCCGAAGCCGAAGTGGCCGAGCTCGCCGTAGGCATGGCGGAGACGGAACGTGGTCTGGCCGGCGTCGACGCCCGTGCCGAAGAGCTCGAACTCGAAGATCGTCTTGATCTCGCCGAGGGAAGTAGGCAGGTAGCCCTTGAAGCCCAGGCGGCTCTGCCGCACGCCCATGAACCAGTGGCCGTCCTTGCCCCACGAGTCCGCTTGGGCCTGCGAGGACGGAAGTCTGCTGGGCCGGGCCACATCGAACCAGTTCGGATCGCTTATGCCAGTCTCGTATCCCATGTCGAGCATGGCCGCGCCGTAGATCTCGAGCCGGGGCTTGGCCTCGGTCGTCTCTTGGGCGGCGGCCGCCTTGGCTTCCTCCGCCTTCTTGGCCGCGGCCGTCGCAGTCGCGTCCTCGGCCCGCAGGGCCGGCAGGGCGGCGGCCACGAGCAGCGCGACCATCAAGAGCCGGAGGGCGATGTGACGGATGTCCTTTTTGTCTCTCATTCTTTCTCCTTTCCTCATTTTCCCTCGTCCCATCTATTTCAGATTCGCTTTCTCCCAGGCTCGCACCCGGCGGCGGGCCTGGTCGAAGATGCGCTCGTAATTGCCCTTCAGGAGCTTCTCCCGCGCCTCGGGGGTGAGCTTGGCCAAGAGAGGCGCGTAGATATCGTAGGTCTTCAGGTACTTGGCCTGGTCGGTCGGGGCGACCTCGTCCGTGCCGAAGAGGAACCGGTCGGGAAAGCGGTTGACGAGGTCGGCCGCCCTTTGGATCTTCTCCGGCGTCGCGACCACGTACTTGGCCGCCTCGTCCCAGGAGATGTCGAAATAGAGGTGGCTGAGCGCGGGATTTTTGAGGGCCCGCTCGACGATGCCGATCTGGTCTTCCAGGGGACGAACAACGCGCCCGACGCCGATATGGGCCCAGATGATGGTCGTCTTGGGGTGGCGCAGGAAGAGATCCCTCATCTGGAGGATCTGCCAAGGCTCCTGGTTCGGCTTCGGGAACGGCACGTCCGCGTCGCTGTGCAGGAGCGTCACCAGCCCGACCTCGCCGGCGAAGTCAAAGATCTTGTCCAGCGCTTTATCCGTGAGGCTGGCCGGCCCGCCGGCGGTCTTGGCCGACACGAACTCCTTGTGGATCGAGAACTCGCCGATCCCGACGAAGACCCCGGGGAATGTCTTCAGCACCCGGCGGATGTGGTCCGCCGCGTACATGTCGGCGGGATTGAAGCCGGTGATCATGGGATCGAACCGCGCCTGCTCCTTGGGGGTCAGGGACTTGTATTGCATGGCGATGTAAGCGTCGGTGAAGGAATAGTAGTAGAGGGGCGCGTCGGTCTGCAGGTAGTAGGTCGGGGCGTAATCGCCCGTATTGCCGTAGGACCACATCTGCTGCAAGGGCAGGCCGAACAGCGTCGCCCGGCCGACCTTGTCGCCCATGACCTTCAGGAACTCGCGGGCCGTGGGGCCCTCCTGGATGTAATTGGTCAGGTGGACGTGGCCGTCGTTGAGGATGTAGCCCGACAACCCGGTTGTCGCGGACGGCCCGGATGTCGCGGCCGGCGCCTTTGCCGTCAGCACGGCGGTTCCGGCCAGGGCGAGGGCCAGAACGCCGGCCAGCGCCGCGAGAAGCCGCGTTTTCCTGTGATGCGTCATGATAGGCCTCGCTATCCTTTCCTTTAAAAGAAGACCGACGCCGCCATGGAGACCGTCGTCCCCTTCTGGCCGCCGACGTAGTAGCCGAAGGTGCTGCTGACCGGCGAACGGTTCACGTCGATGACCTGGAGGTTGACGCGGTAATTGCGCGAATCAAAGGGATAGTAGTTGGCGCCGGCCAGGTATTCGTTGCTGTTGCTGAACCCCGCGGCCTTGTCCCCGTAGACCTGCGAGGTCGCGGCGTAGAGCTCGAGCTTTTTCGGGATGGGGAAGAAGGCAGCCTGGACGTAGAAGCCCAGATCGTGGATCCGGGTCACCGGCAGCGGCCCGTCCGCCACGAATTTGTCGAGCCAGCGGTTATAAAGCTCGGCCTGGAGGAAAACCCCCCGGAGCTTGATCCCGGCGTCAACCGAGACAACCTGATAGTCGGCCGACTGGACCGTGACCCCCGTCGCCAGGGAGTCGGTGTCGAACAGGTTGAGGCTGTCCGCCAGTCTCAGCGTGGTGTTGTTCGAGGGGCCCGTGGTGGCGCTGGTCTGGCGGTTCTCCGGGCTCATCGCATAACCCACGCCGAACCGCGTGGCCAGCTTGTCGTGCCACTCCCAATCGCCGTAGCCCCCGCGCGGGCCGAACTCGTGCGTCGTCGGCATCCACCAGACGGATGCGCCGTACGAGAACTTGCGGTCCAGGTCCGCGGCCTTGACGCCGAGGGCGCTGTTGTTGTTGCCGACCACGACGTTGTACCAGAAGCCCGGCCAAGCCTCGCCCTGGGCCCAGACGGAATAGGTGAAGAAGGGGCGGAAGAACTCGTCGGTCATGACCCGGTCGGTGCCAAGCCAGAAGGGGTGCGAGCCCATGATCGAACGGGTGCCGGGAATGCCGTTGATGCCCGCGTACAGGCTGAATTTCCGGCTGAACTGGTAGCCGATGGTCGGGAAGATCCCTTTCTGGTCGGTCGTATTCACCGTCCAGAAGAGGATGTTGTAGACCAGCTTGGGAGTGCCGAGCCAACCCTTGAGAAAGATCATCGCCCGGTGGGGGAAGATGTCATTCCGCCCGTCGACCTGGTGCTCGTTGCCGAGGTGGTCGGTGAACGTCTGTTGACCGGGCATCTGGTTGATGTAACGCACCAGCGCGTAGCCGCTGATATCCAGCTCTCCGAAGCTGGTTCTGGCAACGAGGAAGCCGTTGCCGGGCATGAACTCTCCCCAGATATCCAGAGTCGGGGTGGGCCCGTCCTTCTTCGGAGCCGTATCCTCCGCTTTCTGCCCGGACTCGGCCTGTGCGGAAGACGGCTCCTCCTGAGGCGCGGCGACGTTCGGGGCAGACGGGGCATCCGCCGGTCCGTGGGGCAGCGCTCCAATCTCCGAAATGATAGCCATAGATGCGCCGGGTGTCCGAGGGCCGGGCGAGGCTGCCGGGGCGAGGAACTGGGCCAGACACAATACGGAACAGATGATCATCGATCCCATGAGCAAACTCCTTTCGCTCCAGGCCTTCGAACCCGAGGGCTGGCCTCTCGATAGCCCAATAATGAGCCGGGCATCATTTTAACGGGAGGCCGGGAAACCCGACAACTCGGGAAACTACCTGATTGCAGAGAGAAAATTTCCCTGCCGCCTGGGGCGATCGGTCTTTCCCCTGCCCTTATCGGCAGACTAAAGGCCCCCGGCCAGCCCGTCAATGGGACCTTGGTCCCAAGCGCTCTGAACTCCGTGCCCCCCCCGGCCCCCGGCCGAAGTCCATTTACTCGCTTCCCGTTCCTTTGATATGATGGGCCCGGCATGAAGAGGGTCCTTACCGATCCGGAAATGGCCCCAGAGTCCCTCGACGCCCTGCGGGCCGAATTGGAGGAACGGCTCCGATTCGAGACGTTCCTGGCCGAAACATCGGCGCGCTTCGTCCACCTGCCGCCGGACCGGATCGAATCCGAAATCGTCGACGCCCAGCGCCAAGTGTGCGAATTCCTGGATCTCGATCGCTCCGCCCTCTGGCTCCTTTCCGACCTGGAACCCAGGACGCTGCGCCTGAAACATCTTAATCAGCCAGGCGGAGGTCCGCCAGTTCCCAAGGGGGTCGATGCAAGCGATCTCTTCCCGTGGACGGAAAAGAGGATCATGTCCGGGCAGATGGTCGCGGTCCAGAAGCTCTCCGAGCTCCCGCAGGAAGCCGGCCGCGATCGGGAAAGCTACACCCTCTTCGGAACCAAGTCCACGGTGGTGTTTCCCTTTTCGGTGGGAGGCGGGCCGGTCTTTGGCGCGATGTCATTCGCCGTCATCCGGGAAGAGAGGGCCTGGCCGGAGTCGGTCCTGAAAGGCTTCCAGCTGATCGCCCAGGTGTTCAGCAACGCGCTGGAGCGTAAGCAGGCCCGGCTCGAGATCCAGGAACGTCTCAGATTCGAGAAGCTGATCTCCGATCTTTCGGCCGGCTTCGTGTACGTAGCGTTCGACCAGATCGGCCGCGAGATCCAAAAAGGGATCCGCAGCATGGCCGAGTTCTTCGACGCGGACCGGTGCAGCATCGGATTGTTCTCCGAGGATAGGACCCGCCTGACGCTCGCTTTTGACCATCATGCCGCAGGGACCGGCCCCGGCCCGGGATCCATATCCAAGGACCAAATGCCTTGGTATCTGGAGCAATTGATCCAGGGGAAACCGGTGGTCGTGAACCGCCTGGAGGATCTGCCGCCCGAAGCGGAGTGCGAGCGCCGGGTTTGCCGGGGCCTGGGCATGAAATCGTTTCTTTCGATCCCGCTGGTGAGCGGCGGGATGACGCAGGGATCCTGTGCCCTCGTGGCGACCCGGAGGGAGCGGACCTGGCCGAACGGATTCATCCCGCGGCTGCGCTTGCTGGGGGATATCCTGGTCAATGCCATGGCCCGGAAGGGAGCCGAGGAGGCCTCACGTGAAAGCGAGAGGATCCTGAGACGGAATGAGCACGATCTCCGGCGGCTCGCCGGGCGGCTGATCGACGCCCACGAGGAAGAGCGGAGCCGCATCGCCCGGGAGCTTCATGACGATCTGGCGCAGCGCCTGGCGGTTCTGGCCATCGAGGTCGGCGCGCTCGAGAAACTGTGGGTGGATCCGGCGGGTCCCGTCAAGGAGGAACTGCGAGAGATCAAGAGGGGGATCGTCGGCCTCTCCCAGGATGTCCATAGCCTGTCGCGCCAGCTTCACCCCTCGATCCTGGACGATCTGGGGCTGATCAAGGCGGTCGAATCGGAATGCGCCGGCGTCTCGAAGCGGGAAGGCCTCGAGGTCGTCTTCCGCCACGAGAGCATGCCCCGGGTCATCCCGCAAGACGTGTCGCTTCATCTTTACCGGATCGTCCAGGAGGGGTTGCGGAACATCTCCAAACACGCCTGCGCGGAGCATGCGTCCGTTTCCCTGACGGGCCTGGACCGCGACGTTCTCCTGTCCATCGAGGATGACGGCGTTGGATTCGACGGGGCGGAGGCCCGGGAACGGCCGGGGCTGGGATTCCTGAGCATGCGCGAACGGGCCCGGCTGATCCACGGCGACCTGGCCATTCAGTCCGGGCCCGAACGGGGAACGGTGATCACCCTGAGGGCGCCGTTGGCGGGGAGGGAGAATGGGTAAGACGAGCGTCCTGCTGGCAGATGACCACCGGATCGTGCTCGAGGGCCTGAGAGGCCTCCTGGGGGACGAGTTCGAGGTCGTCGGGACCGCGGAGAACGGGCGGGTCCTCGTCGAGCAGGCCGCCAAGCTCCGTCCCGACGTGATCGTGGCGGACATCTCGATGCCCCAGCTCAACGGCATCGAAGCGGCCCGGCAGATCAAAAAAACGAACAAGCGGGTCAAGATCGTGTTCCTCACCATGCACCCGGACGCGACCTATGCGGCGGACGCGTTCGAGGCCGGCGCTTCGGGTTTCGTCCTGAAGCACGCGGCGCCCTCCGAGCTCGTCACCGCGATCCACGAGGCGATGAAGGGACGGACCTATATCACCCCCTTGGTCGCAGGGGACCTTCTCCGCACCTATCGGGAGGGAGGCTCGCCGGAAAAGGAGCTTCTCCGGAAAACGAGCCCCCGGGAGCGGGAGATCCTCCAGCTCCTGGCCGAAGGGCGGTCCGGCAAGGAGATCGCGTCCATCCTGAATATATCGCCGCGGACCGTGGAATTCCACAAGTACCGGATGATGGAGAAGCTCAATATCAAGACCAGCGCCGAGCTGGTCCAGTACGCCGTGAGACACGGCATCATCTCCTTGTGACTCCGGGAATTCCTGGCCTCGGCCGAGCCCAGGGGCTTTTTTCCTCCTCCGCAGGTAGTTTTCCCAGTTGTGTCGTTCCCCGCCCTGACGCACCCTACGTCCGGGCGATCGCACGCGCCCGGAAAGGACCGGCCATGGGACAAGGGCGGATCATTCTCGTCGACAAGAATCCGGCGGCGATGTGCGGGATCCGTCGCCTTCTGGAAGACGAGGTCGAATCGGTCCTGATGGTCGGCGACGAGATCTCCCTCTTTCATGTCCTGGAGAATTTCTCTCCCGATCTGGTTTTGGCGGACCTCTCCTTCCCCATCTCCGCGAAAACGAACATCGGCTGCGAGATCAAGAAGGGCTATCCCAAGATCAAGGTCATCCTCCTGAGCCTTCACGACGAACGATCCGTGGTCGACGAGGTGATGGCGTCCGGAGTCGAAGGATTCGTCTTGAAGCGGAGAGCGGTGATCGATCTGATCCCGGCCATCCGCGAAGTGAGCCAGGGCGGCACCTATGTCTCGCCGGATATCAACGCGTCGCTGTGACGCCCCGTCGAGCCCTCCTGGGGCCGGGGCCCGATTTACCGCCTCCGTCCTCTATGGTAATATGGGCGCCATGACAGCCTGCGGCCGCAGATCCGCGTGGGGGCCCTCCGCCCTGCTCCTCGCCGCCTTTCTTTTCGCGCTCGGGCCGCAGGCCGCCGCCGCCGAAAAGACCGACATCATCGTCCTCGCGAACAGCGACCGGGTCACGGGCGAGATCCGGAACCTTAAAGACGGCCTCCTCACGTACAAAACGGACGACATGGGGACCCTGTCCGTCGAGTGGGAACGGATCAAGCGGATCTCCAGCCAGTGGCCGTTCATCCTCGAGGAAAAGAACGGCCTGCGCTACACCGGTGCCCTCCACGAGACCCCCGAGGACGGCGAGGTCATGGTCCTCACGGATTCCGGTCCGGTCACCCTCAAGCTCGTCGACATCGTCGGCATCGTCCGGTTCGGGAAACGCCCGGTCCAGCGGTTCCAAGGCTACCTGGATTTGGGTTTCTCCCTGCAAAAGGCCCAGAAGTACACCCAGCTGAACCTGGCCGCCAACCTCAGCTACCTGTCTCAGAAATGGGAGGTCAAGAGCGACGCCAGCTCCTATTTCACCAGCCAGGAGAACGTCCAGGACATCAAGAAGAACCTCCTGGCGTTCGACGTCATGAGGCTTTTCAAGAAGCGGTGGACGGCCGCGGCTTTCGTTCAGCTCGAGCAGAACACCGAGCTGAACCTGGCCCTGCGGGTGCTGGCCGGCGGGGGCCTCGGGCGATACTTCATCCGGACCAACCGCAACAGCCTGAGCGCGGTGGCGGCCATCGACGTGACCCGTGAAAACTACATCGACGA
>JAPKZE010000423.1 GCA_026393955.1 Candidatus Aminicenantota bacterium | reverse complement strand
GGCGGTGACGCCGGCGGGCTTCGGCCGCCTGACCGCTTCCCTGATGGCCATGGCCGAACCCACGGCCAAGGGCCGCCTGGCCCTGGTGCTCGAAGGGGGGTATGACCTGCCGGCCCTGAGGGAGGGGGTCCGGGAGGTGCTGAAGGCGCTGGGGACCAAGAGGGACAGTCCCGTTCAGAAAGAGGCCCGCCCCGTATCCGACTCGCTGCGCCTCGAGCTCGAGGAGCCCCTTCGGATCTTCCGAAGGAAATGGGACATCCCCTCCGCTTAGGTGTCCTCCCCCAGGGAAAGCGTCCTTTTTTCAGGACGAAACCGGGCGATTTCCTGCCTGTTATCAGGCAGGGATTTTGGCACAGTTCTTGCAAAAAGGGGGGTGTGGATAGGAGAAGGACCATGAGAAAGATACTCATCCTGGCGGCAGCGTTTCTGGTGATCGCGGCCGGTCTTTATGCGCAGGAGCCCCCTGCGCAGCAGGGCCAAACCCCGCCTCCCCCGAATACGCAGGATCAGAAGGACGTCAAGTACACTAACGAATCCGTCGCCCGTATCAGCTTCATCCAGGGCAAGGCGTTCGTCCAGCGGGCCTCCGACCTCGGCTACGAGGAAGGGGCGCTCAACATGCCCATCAGCCAGGGCGACCGGATCGGCACGTCCGACGGCCGGGTCGAGGTCCATTTCGGCCGGAGCAGCTACATCCGGCTCGACAACGAGACCAAGCTCGACATCCTGAACCTGCCCAAGAAGGACGATGACGTCACCCGCCTCCGCATCTGGTCCGGCAACGTCTTCCTCGTCGTCGGCTCGCTGAAGAAGGAGAAGGGGATCGAGCTCCACACGGCCGACTCCTCCTTCTATGTCCTCGACAAGGGCATCTTCCGGGTGAACGTCCGCGAGAACAAGGACACCGAGATCCTGGTCTACCAGGGCCTCATCGAGGTCGCCGGGGAGGCTGGCTCGTCCCTGCTCAAGGCCGGCCAGAAGCTCGATATCTCCGAGGGCCGCTTCGCCTCCAAGCCCTCGACCTTCATTCCGGTCGCCGACGACTCTTTCGACAAGTTCAACGAATCCCGCGCCTCGGTCACCGGCCGCGAATTCGCGCAGACCAAGCTCCCCGGGGAGCTCTCCGACTACGAGGGCGAGCTCGAGGATAACGGCGAGTGGCAATACCTCGCGCCCTACGGCGACGTCTGGGTGCCGAACGAAGTCGAAGAAGACTGGCGCCCCTACTACGACGGCAGCTGGACGTGGCTGCCTCTGTCCGGCTGGACCTGGTGGCCCTACGAGCCCTGGGGCTGGGCCACGTCCCACTACGGCCGCTGGCACTGGGGCGTCGACTTCGGCTGGTACTGGATCCCCATGGGCGTCTGGGGGCCGGCCTGGGTCGACTGGTGGTGGGATGACTTCTACTTCGGCTGGGCGCCGCTCAGCTACTGGGGTTATCCCGGCGTGTACTACGGCGGCGCGTACTACGGACATTATTACGGCCCCTATTACCCCTACAATTCGCACGCCATGACGGTCGTGCGCCGCGACGCGCTCAAGGACCCGCACATCGCGCGGAACGCCCTGAGGGGCGACGATCTTAAGGGCCTGAACAATAAGATCACGATGACCAACAAGTCCCCGAACCTCAGGCCGTCCGGGAACAAGATCTCCGTCCAGCCGCTCTCCGGCAAGCAGGTCCTGCTCCGGAACGACGGCGCGACCGGACTCACCCGGGACGCTGGGGGAGCCGGCAGGGCGGCGGGCGCTTCGAGCGGACCTCGGGCGGTCCGCCAGCCGTCCGACCCCGGAAAGGCCTCCGGGGGGACCGCCGGCACGTCCGCCAAGCCCCAGAGCGTCAAGAGCCCGTCTGGCGCCAAGTCCGGGTCCTCGACCTCGGGCAAGTCCGCGGGCAAGAGCGGCGGCAGCGCCCAGAAGAAGGACGGCAGCCCGGCGACGTCGGCGAGCTCAGCAACGTCTTTCAAGAGCGATCCGTCCGTCGCCGGCTCGAGCGCCGGCACCGGGCAGTCCCGCACGGCCAACGGCTATCCCTCTTCGCCCCGCATCAAAGGGCCGTCGTCCTACGGTGACGGGGGGAGCGGCCGGGCCCGGACGTTCTCCGGCCCCTATTCCCGGCCGTCATCCTCCGGCGGGTCATCGATCGCCCGGCCCTCGTCGGGCCGGTCGAGCGGTTCGAGCGGCTCTTCCGTCAAGTCGGGCGGGTCCCGTTCAGGCTCTTCGTCGGGCCGGTCGAGCGGCAGCTCGTCGCGAAGCGGTTCCTCTCGCAGCAGCGGCGGCTCCCGGAGCTCGGGGTCCTCGTCCAGGGGCTCGTCGGGCGGCTCCCACGGCTCCTCGGGCGGAGGCGCCCACAGAAAATAGCAACCCCTTTCCATCGGGGGGCGTCCCACCTCTTCTGGCCGGTTGGGGTGTGGCGCCCCTTTTTTTTAGTGCTCTTCGGTCGCCTTGTCGGCGGAGTAGTAATCGAGGACGCGCAGGTGGTCGGCGAGGGTGCAATACCGCGAAGGCTCGGTCCCCGGGAAGAAGACTTCGAGGAAGGGATAGCGGCAGATCGGGGTAGCCAGCAGGCCGGTCTTGCGGTCGATCTCGACGAAGCTCAGGTTCGGCGGAACCTCGAAGTCCTCGGGAACGAGCTCGACGCCGCGGATCGCGGCGTCCTTCTTCCGCGATTCGATGACCTTCCCGAAGAAGTCGATCCAGATGGGCAGGGCGACGACGGCGCCGGATTGGCGCTCGCCCAGGGTGATCTTGGTGTCGTAGCCGACCCAGACGCCCGCGCACAGGTCCGGCGAGAAGCCGATGAACCAGGCGTCCGAATCGTCGTCGGTCGTGCCGGTCTTACCGGCCAGCGGCCAGCCGAGGACGGAAGCGGCCGCGGCCGTCCCGCCCTCCCCCTCGACGACGCCGCGCATCAGGTAGGTCATCATGTAGGCGGTCTGGGGCGAGATGACCTCCTGGGATTC
>JAPKZE010000030.1 GCA_026393955.1 Candidatus Aminicenantota bacterium | reverse complement strand
GCCGCTGCGGTTCGACCAGTACTACACCCTCGACCAGGTCTACGAGGCGCTCAAGGCCCTGAACAAGGCCTATCCGCAGCTGACGACGCTCGAGACCGTCGGCACGAGCGAAGAAGGCCGGCCGATCATGGCCATGACCGTTAACAACGCCAAGACCGGGGCCGCCCTCGACAAGCCCGGCATGTACGTCGACGGCAACATGCACGGCAACGAGATCCAGGGCGGGGACATCTCGCTCTACCTTCTCGACTACCTGCTCGGCGGCTATGGCAAGAACCCGGAGATCACGGCCCTCGTCGACCGGGCCTCGTTCTACGTCATCCCGGTCGTCAACGTCGACGGCCGCTACCACTTCCTGGCCGACGCCAACGACCCGGGCGGCAACCGCACTCTGCGCATCCCCGTCGACGACGACAAGGACGGCCTCTTCGACGAGGACCCGGCCGACGACCTCGACGGCGACGGCAACCTCTGCGAGATGCGCAAGAAGGACCCGTTCGGGCAGTACAAGGCCGACCCCGAGGACCCGCGCCTGCTGGTCCGCATCAAGCCGGGCGAAAAGGGCGAGTGGACCTTGCTCGGCGAGGAAGGCCTCGACAACGACGGCGACGGCCAGATCAACGAGGACGGCGAAGGCTACGTCGATCCCAACCGGAACTGGGGCTTCGACTGGGCGCCTCCCTATGTGCAGGGCGGCTCCGGCGAATATCCGTTCCAGGCCGTCGGGCTCAAGGGCCTGGCCGAGTGGACGATGACCAAGACCAACATCGTCTTCGCCTGGTCGTTCCACAACAACGGCGGCATGCTCCTGCGCGGCCCCAGCCGCAAGGGGCTCGGCGAGTACCCGCAGCAGGACGTCGCGGTCTACGACTTCCTGGGCAAGCAGGGCGAGCGCATCATCCCCGGCTACCGCTACATGATCTCCTGGAAGGACCTCTATACGACCTACGGCGATTCCGGCGAATGGATCACCCAGACGCTGGGCGCCTATTTCTATTGCTCCGAGGTCTTCCAGGGCGAATCGGAGGCCTTCAAGGGCGTCTCCGAGCGCAACGAGCCCGGCTCGCCCCGCGAGGAGGCCGTGAGGGACATCTTCGGGGAGGGCGTGTCCGAGCGCGATCGGCTCAAGTTCAGCGACAACGTCGTCCAGGGCGAGCTCTACAAGCCCTGGAAGGCCTTCAAGCACCCGACCTACGGCGACGTCGAGATCGGCGGCTGGGTCAAAATGAGCTCCCGTCTCGGCGCCCCGTTCATGATCAAGGACCTCGTCCACCGCAACGCCATGGCCGTCCTGTTCACGGCCAAGCACCTGCCCGAGGTCTCCCTCGAGGTCGTCGAGGTCAAGCCGCTCGGCGGCAACCTCTACCGCGTCCGGACGCGCCTGTCCAATCCCAAGGCCATGCCGTCCATGAGCTACCTGGCCCAGAAGACCAGCCTCTATCCCAAGGACATGCTCACGGTCGGCGGCGCCGGCGCCAAGGTCGTCGCGGGCGGACTGCTGGTCGATCGGTACCTCGACCAGGCCGTCTACAAGAAGGACCGGCCCGAGCTCCAATTCCTGGCCGTTCCCGGCTTCGGCCAGATCGAGCATCAGTTCCTGATCGAAGGCAAGGGCGAGATCACGGTCAAGTACGTCTCGCGCCACTCCGGCAAGATCGAGAAGACGGTCAAGCTCGATTAGCGCCGCTTGCCATCGGCCGGCCGGCGGGGCATAATGTCCCGCGGGAGAGACAACTCCTCCGAAGGGAACTGCGGATGCTCAGGCGCTACAAGATCGAGAATACGAAGATCGTCCCGGCCGGGGATGAAACAGCCCCCATCCTCCTCTACGTCAATCCCGACGAGGACGAGAAGCGCCTCCTCGTCGACAGCTACCAGATCGACGAGCACACCCTCGCCTCCGCCCTCGACCCCGACGAGCAGGCCCGTCTCGAGTGCGAGCCGGGCCACATCGCCTTCATCTACAAGCGGCCGAAGAACTATTCGGGCGAGGACCAGCTCCTGTTCAAGGCCTCGACGATGGGCGTCTTCTACTTCGGCGACTTCATCATCCTCGTCCTGGCCGACGAGACGAGCCTGTTCGAGGGCAAGCAGCTGGCCAAGGTCGGCAGCGTCCGCGAGCTCGTCATCCGCCTCATCTATCGGGCCATCTTCCACTTCATGGAGCACCTCCGGATCATCAACCAGATCGCCGACGATGTCGAGCAGAAGATCAACAAGGCCATGGAGAACCGGTTCCTCATCAACCTGTTCGCCCTCCAGAAGAGCCTGGTCTATTACCAGAACGCCGTCAACTCCAACGGGGCCCTGATCGAGAAGATCCGGCACTACGCGGCCAAGTACGGCTTCACCCAGGAGGAGATGG
Organism: Candidatus Aminicenantota bacterium; assembly: GCA_026393955.1. Classification (GTDB taxonomy): domain Bacteria; phylum Acidobacteriota; class Aminicenantia; order Aminicenantales; family Saccharicenantaceae; genus RBG-16-66-30. Next base: position 479 of record JAPKZE010000030.1, on the reverse strand, counting down.
AGCTGCTCGACGACATCGCCGTCGAGAACAACCAGTGTTACCGTCAGGCCGAGGTCTACTCGAACATCCTGGCCAGCCTTATGGACGCCCGGGCCTCCATCGTCAGCAACAACCTCAACGTCCTGATGAAGACCCTGAACATCATCACCATCGCCATCATGGTGCCGACGTTCGTCGTCTCGATCTTCTCCATGAACGTCGCCCTGCCCTTCGGACTCCGGGAGCATCCCGCCTTCTGGATCATCATGGGCCTGGCCGGCATCTCCGTGGTCTCCTTCTTCATTTTCTGGAAATACAAGAAGTGGTAAGCCGAGCCCGTGCGCTAGCCTTTCAAAGGTGAAGGATCGAGTGAACGTCAGGAACGACCGCGTATGCCCGGTTGAGATCGCCGGCAGTCTCGATAGCCGGATACGAAGGTGGTTACAAGATCCCCGGAAGATACTGAGACCCCATATCGTCGAAGGAATGACCGTCCTGGA
>JAPKZE010000298.1 GCA_026393955.1 Candidatus Aminicenantota bacterium | reverse complement strand
TTATCTTTATACCGTATTGTTCGAGTTTTTTATAGAGGTTCGATCGCGGCGTATCGATCTCCCGGGCCGTCTGGGAGATGTTCCAGCCGTTGGCTTCGAGCTTGGCCAGGAGGAAATCCCGCTCAGCCAGGTCGCGGAACTCGCGCAGCGTCTTGACCCCCGCCGCGTCGGGCAGGGCCGCGCCGGTCCGCTCCCGCACGGCTTCCGGCAGGTCCGTCCGCTCGATCGTGTCGCGGTCGGTCATGATCATCAGCCGCTCGACGATGTTCTTGAGCTCGCGGACATTGCCCTTCCAGGCGTAGCCCGTCATGGCCTCGAGGGCCTCAGGGGAGAACTTCCGCGGCCGGAAGTTGTTCTCCTCGGCGAAGGTCCGGGAGAAGTAATCGATGAGCAGGGGGATGTCCTCCCGCCGCTCGCGCAGGGCCGGCGAGTAGAGGGGCACGACGTTCAGCCGGAAGTAGAGGTCCTCCCGGAACCGGCCCTCTTGGATCTCCTTGCGGAGGTCCTTGTTCGTCGCGGCGATGACCCGGACGTCGACCTTGGAGATCTTGCCCGAGCCGACCTTCTGGACCTCGCCCTCCTCGAGGACGCGCAGGACCTTGGACTGGGTCCGCAGGCTCATGTCGCCGATCTCGTCGAGGAAGATCGTGCCGCCGTCGGCCTGCTCGAACTTGCCCGTCTTCTTCTCCGTCGCCCCGGTGAAGGCCCCTTTCTCGTGGCCGAACAGCTCCGACTCGATGAGCTCCTCGGGGATGGCCGCGCAGTTGACCTGGACGAACGTCTCGCGGGCCCGCAGGCTGTGGGCGTGGATGGACCTGGCGATGAGCTCCTTGCCCGTGCCGCTTTCGCCGAAGACGAGCACCGTGGCGTTGGTCGGCGCGATCTTGAGGATCTCCTTCCAGAGGTTCTGGACGAGGGGATGCTGGCCGATGATCGCGTAGTGCTTCTCGGCCTTTTTCTTGAGGTCCTGGCACTCCCGGCTGAGGCTCGTCTGCTTGAGGGCGTTGCGGATGCTGATGAGGACGCGCTCGCGGTGCAGGGGTTTCTCCAAAAAGTCGAAGGCCCCCAGCTTGGTCGCCTCGACCGCCGCCTGGATGGTGCCCTGGCCGGAGATCATGATGACCTCCGGGACGAACGGCCGCGTCCGCAGCTCGGCCAGGACTTCGAGACCGCTCTGGCCAGGCATCTTGATGTCCAGGAGGACGAGGTCGATGCCGACCGTCTCCCGGAGCGTCTCCAGCCCGTCCTCGCCGGTCCCGGCCTCGAAGAACTCGTAGCCCTCGTACTCGAGGATCATCTTCAGGGACTTGCGGATGTTCTCCTCGTCGTCGATGACCAGGATCCTGGCCTTCCTCTCGGATCTCATCGTGCTTCGGTCCTCTCGGTCCGATTCTAACACACTCTCCGGCTATGGTATACTGGCTGGGGACTGACTCGAGGACGCGGCCGTGGGCAGGGATATTCGAAAAGCAGGCAAAGCGGGGGCCGCGATCTTCGCCGGCCTCTGGCTCCTGGCCGCCCCGTCCGAGACAACCGGGTTGCGCCCGGCCGCCGGGACGGACCGCTCCTTCGTCCTCGACAACGGCCTGCGGGTCTTCCTCTACGAAAAGCGCGACCTCCCCCTCGTCCACATCGTCGCCGGATTCGACGTCGGCTCCAAGGACGAGACCGAGGAGACGAACGGTCTGGTCCACCTCCTCGAGCACTGCCTCCTCTTCCGCGGGACGTCGACGCGGTCGGGGGCCGAGGTCGCGACCGACATTCGGCGTCACGGCGCCTACTTCAACGGCAACACGGGCCAGGACCTGTCGGTCTTCGAGATCTCGCTCCCGGCTGAGCATGCGGACTTCGGGCTCCGGAACCAGAAGGACATCCTCTTCGGCCCGGCCCTGAGCCAGGACGACCTCGACCGCGAAAAGGAGATCCTTCTCGAGGAATTCAGCCAGATGGAGGACGACCCGGAGCGCACGGCGGTCGACCTCGTGATCCAGGCCCTGTTCGCCGGTCACCCCTACGGACGGTCCGTCTATGGACGCCGCGAGGTCATCGCCGCGGCCACGACCGAGGCCCTCGGCGCCTTCCACCGGAAGTTCTTCGTGGCCGACAACTGCGCTCTGGCCGTCGTCGGCGATTTCGACGGGGTCGACATGGAGCGGCGCGTCCGGGAGGTCTTTGGGCCCCTGCCCAAGACCGGCTTCCGACCGCGGTCCGTTCCGATGGCCGTCCCCCTCGGAAAAAGCGTTTCGCGGCGCGTCGAGCGTGATGTCAAAGAGGGCTATCTCTTCCTGGGCTTCGCCGCCCCGGACTACAACGGGCCCGACCGCCCCACGATGAGCGTGCTCGTCGAGGCCCTCGGCCGGGGGGTCAATCCCCTGCTGGCCGCCTATCTGCACAGCCAGCGCGACTCCGTCCAGAACGTCTCGATGAGCTATCTCGCGCTCCGCTACGGCGGCGCGGCCGTGGTGGCCATCAAGGCGGACCCCCGGGACCTGGCCGCCGTCGAGCGACTCGCCGTGACGTTCCTCAAACAGGTCCACGCCGCCTCCTTCTCCAAAAAGGACTTCCTGGACCCCGAGGAGGAGAGGGCAGCTGGCCGGCTCGTTCGTCCGGTACATGCTCCTCAACACCCGGGAGAATCCGGGCGCCTACCTCGCGGGGATCGGGCGGGTCGATTCGAGCGACCTTCGCAAGGCCGCGGCCCGCTATCTCGGCCGGAGCGAAAGCGCTGCGGTCTCCGTCGTGCCCCGCCCAAAGAAGAAGAAATGAGCGCCGCGGACCGCCGGAAAGCATTTGCGGCCTTCCTTTTGCTGGCCGGCCTGGCCGTTGCGGGGGCCTCGGCCGGCGCCGGCAGGAGGGAGGCCTCGGCCTGGCGCTGGCGGAATGCCCCGGTCAAGTTCGATCTGTCCACTGGCATTCCCTGCATCTACCAGAAGGACGACGCCTCGCCGACCACCGTCGTCGGTCTCTTCATCCCCGGCGGACGATCCGCGGTCCCGGCCGGTCTCGACGGTCTGGCGGCCATGTCCGCGCGGCTCCTCCTGGAGATCCCGGACGAAGGCAAGGTTCAGGACCTCATGGCTCAAGCCACCCGTCTCAGCTACGTCTGTCTGGAAGACTGTTCGGTCATCCTCGTCGAGTGCCTGACCGAGAACCTCGAGGAAGCCCTGCGCGTCGCCGCCAGGATCGTCCAGGATCCGCTCATCAGCGGTCTGCGGGTCGGCCGGGCCAAGGATCTCATGACGGCAAACGGGAAGATCGAGGAGGACGACGCCGCCACCGTGGCCCGGTCGGCGGTCTTCCGGGGCCTTTTCGGCGGGACGGGCTACGGGTCCGCCCTCTACGGTACGGAGTCGAGCTTGAAGGCCGTCGACAGGAAGGACGTCCTCGCCTTCGTCCGGCGCTTCGTGGTCAAACCGAACCTTTTCTTCTGCGTCGAGACGGACCTCGACCGGGAACCGGTCCGCCGCCTTCTCGAGAGCCTCTTTGGCGCCTTTCCCGAGGGAGCGGCGGCAGGCCGATCGCGCCAGGAGCCGGTCCTGCCGGCCGACCGGGACATCGGGCTGGTCAAAGACACCAAACAAACCTATGTGGGGCGGGCCTATCCCCTGCCCCGGACCGGACTGTCCGATATGGCCATGGGCCTGCTGCTCGAGACCGTGCTCGGGAAAGGCCCGGGCTCCCGGCTCTGGCCGCTGCGGGTCGACCGTAAGCTGGCCTACGGCGTCGACGCCGACCTGACCTGGATGATCAGCGCCGGCGTGATCATCGCCCACCTCGAGACCGACCGGAGCAAGGCGCCGGACGCCGCGGCGGCCCTCGACCGGGCCCTGGACGAGCTCCGCGGGACCGGCGTCACCGAGGAGGAGATGGCCGCGACCAGGACCATGGCCCGGGCCCGCTTCCTCCGGGCCGTCGAAGAGAAGGCGCCGCGCCTCCGGACGATCGGACTCTTCGAGGTCTTGGGGATCGGGCCGGACGCGGGTGCCGGTTTCATGGGTGCGATCGACGCCGTCACGACCGACGTCTTCAACGCCTACATCCGCGAGGCGCTCGCCCCGGAACGGGCGCTCCGGGTAACGGTTGGGCCGGAAGTCACGGGCGACGGCCGCACCGGATCTTCCGAGCTCAGCGGAATTCGGCGCTGACGATGGTCAGGCGGCCGGGGTACGTGATCGGCCCGAACGGCGTCGAGACCGTGGGTTGGGCGTCGAGTGCGATCCGCGTGGAGCTGCCGCTCCGGCCTCCGAGGGCCAAGGTCAGATTGAGGAGGTCTGGGAGGGTCTTCGTCCCGAAGAATTCGAGCAGGTCGATCGTGAGCCGGACCGGGACGACGGATTCCTGCCCCGTCCCAGGGATCTCGACCGGCTGATCGATGTTCCCCGTGACCGTCGGGTTGCCGTCGATGAGCAGGCGGCACTCGAGGCCCGTCAGCGTGCCGGCCGTTTTCGTCGTCCCGCCGGTCCCGTCGTTGGGATTGACGGCCAGGACGTCCACGACAAGCTCGGCGGGCAGCTTCTTCGCGGTGTAGGCCTGGCCGAGCTTCAGGACGTCGGCGGCATTGAAATCGGTGAGCTTGGCCTTGCCGCCGATGTCGATCCCGACGAGACGGAAGTCCCGGACGCCCGCGATCTTGAACTTGAGCCGCTGCAGGTTGGCCAGGACCGTCGCCATGTCGCCGAGCGTGGCGCAAGACGAAAGGGACAGGAGCCCGGCCAAGACCAGGAGGGCCAGGGAACGACGGGATGTGATCCGCATGTCCGCCTCCTTGAGTTCTGGCTTCTGAACCACATATAAGGCGCGGCGCAGAAAATGTCAATCGCGCCGGGTGCCGGCGCCGGTCACGGCCCCCGGCTTCCGGTCTTTGACAAACGGCCAGCCCGGGGCTAGTATCTTTCCGGGAGCCAAAGCCAGATGCCTTTCGGCCAAAGGACGAGGCCGTCTCTGCGGGCGCCGATGAGCTGGGTCGATTTCCACCCGCTGTTCTGGTCCCTCCAGCCGATCGTCTTTCTTTATGCCCGGGCGGTCCAGGAGGTCGCCGCCGTCCAGATCCTGCTCCCCGTCGTTGCGGCCCTGGTCGGGGCCGTCCTGACTTGGGCCGTCGCCCCCATGGTCCTTCGGCGGGATGTCCGGAAGGGCGCCGTCCTCACGTCGGTCCTGCTCGCGTTGTTCTTTTCGTTCGGCCGGGTCGTCAACCTCGCCGACGGCTTTTTCAGATCGACAAGGCTCTGGCCGAACCTCGATTGGATGCAGCTGACCACGCGGACGCTGTCCCTGCAGGCGGACGTCGTCTCGGCCTTCTCCGTTCTCATAGTTGTCGCTGTGGTCCGGTTGCGTCGGAAGAAACCCCTGTCCGTGAAGATCCCCCATCTTATGGCCTGGACGGCCGCGACTTTGATC
>JAPKZE010000336.1 GCA_026393955.1 Candidatus Aminicenantota bacterium | reverse complement strand
ATCCGCTACCAGACGCTCTTCACCATCTCCGAGTCGCCCGTCAAATACGGCCTCATCTACGCCGGGACCGACGACGGCCGGCTCTGGGTGACCAGGGACGGCGGCAAGGCCTGGACCGAGATCACGGCCGGACTGGCCCCGGGCAAGTGGATGTCGCGGGTCGTCGCCTCGGCCTACGAGCTCGGCACGGTCTATCTGACCCAGAACGGCAAGCGCGACGACGACTTCACGCCCTACGTGTGGAAGTCGACCGATTACGGCAAGACCTGGACGTCCATCGCCAAGGGCATCCCGGTAGGCCCGGTCAACGTCCTCCGCGAGGACCCCGTCAACAAGGACATCCTCTACGTCGGGACGGACATGGGCGTCTATGTCACGACCGACGGCGGAAAGACCTGGATGGTCCTCGGCGGCAACCTGCCGACGGCCTACGTCCACGATCTCGTCATCCACCCGCGCGACAACATCATCGTCATCGCCACGCACGGCCGCGGCATGTGGGCCCTCGACGCCGACAAGGTCAACGACAAGCCGGCCCGGAGAAGGTTCTATTACGAGGACTGACGCCGGCCTCCGGCCGGGGCGGCCGGCCCCGGGGGGTCCGTGCCGCACGCTCGAGCTCGACGGGGTCGGTCCGGTCCGCTTCGAAAAGACCCGGCGGGCCCGCCGCATCAGCCTGACGGTGCGGAGCTCGCGGGGCGTCCGTGTGGCCGTCCCCTGGCGGGTCTCGTTCGAGGAAGCCCGGCAGGTCACCCTCGGCAAGCTGGCCTGGATCGGCCGGGCCCAGGCCCGCGTGGGGGAAGCCCGGGAGCGGTGTGGCCAGGCCGTCGCCGCGGCGGGCCGGATCGACCGCCGGGCGGCCCGGGCCATCCTGGCCGGGCGCCTCGACGAGCTCGCCCGCGCCCACGGCTTCGCGCCCGGGGGGTTGAGCGTCCGGTGCCAGAGCACGATCTGGGGCAGCGCCTCGCGATCGGGACGCATCCAGCTCAACGTCCACCTGGCCGTGCTGCCGCCCGACCTGGCCGACTACGTCATCCTCCATGAGCTCGTCCACACCCGGGTCCGGGGCCACGGCCGGGCCTTCTGGGCGGAGCTCGGCCGGCTCGTTCCCGACATCGCCGCCCGCCGGGTGCGCCTTCGGGAATATTCCCTGGCGCTTTTTTGATCCGGCTAATGATATAATCGCCGTCTTGCCCATGGCTTCGCAACGATCATTCCCCAAGGAGGACTCCCCTATGTCTATCCGCGTCGCCTCTCGTCGTACCGCGGTCCTCGCGGCCGCCACGCTCGTCCTCTTCGTCTCCCTCGCCGCTGTCGGCGCCCATGCCGCGCCGCCCGACGCGAAGAAGGCCAACTACGACCTGGCCTCGCGCTGGACGCCGGCCAAGGTCGGCAAGCTCGTCTTCGATACGTCCGTCGCGCCGCACTGGCTCTCGACCGGCGACCGCTTCTGGTACAGCTACGAGACGAGCCAGGGCCGGAAGTGGCTCATCGTCGATCCGGCCACGAAGTCCAAGAAGCCGCTCTTCGACAACGCCAAGATGGCCGCCCAGCTGACCCGCATCCTGCTCGTCCCCTACGACGCCCAGCACCTGCCCATCAAGACGATAAAGTTCATCAATAAGGATTCGGCCATCCAATTCGAGATCGAAGTGCCCAAGGACAACGACATCCTGGTCAACGGCAAGGTCGTCAAGGCCTCCGAGATCGCCAAGGAGGAGGTCGTCGCCCAGGACCAGGACAAGGAGAAAGAGAAGGAGAAGGAACAGGACACCCAGAAGAACAAGGAGGCCGAGAAGCCCAAGGAGCCGGAGAAGAAGACCAAGCTCCTGGCCTTCACCTACGAGCTCGCGACGGGTCAGCTCGCCCTCCTCGAAAACTGGAAAGAGCCGCTCAAGCGGCCCGAATGGGCCGAGGTCTCGCCCGACGAGAAAACGATCCTCTTCGCCCGCGGCGAGAACCTGTTCCTGATGGACGCCGCGAGCTTCGAGCTGGCCAAGAAGAAGGCCGACGACAAGGGCATCCAGGAGGTCCAGCTGACGACCGACGGCGAGGAGCATTACTCCTACGCCCAGACCCTCAACGACGAGGACAAGGAGAAGTACCAGAAGGACGAGAAGGACCGCAAGGACTTCCGCCGGCCCGCCGGCATGGTCGTCTGGTCCAAGGACTCCAAGAAGATCGCCCTCATCCGCAGCGACGAGCGCAAGGTCGCCGACCTCTGGGTCATCAACTCGCTGGCCGATCCCCGGCCGAAGCTCGAGAGCTACCGCTACGAGATGCCCGGGGAGGAGAACCAGCCCCAGCCGGAGATCCTGGTCTTCGACCTGGCCACCAAGGCCAAGGTCAAGGTCAAGGCGGACAAGTTCAAGGACCCGACCCTCGACATCTTCACGGCGCCGGGCACGGCCCTCGACCGGGAGAAGGAGTTCCCCCCGCCGCCCCAGTGGCTCTCCGAAACGCCCGACAAGCTCTACTTCGGCCGGCAGAGCCGCGACCTCCACGGATTCGAGGCCTGCGTCGCCGACACGGCCACCGGCGAGGTCAAGGTCCTCGTCGAGGAGCGCCTCAACACCTACGTCGAGTATCAGGAACCGCGGCTCATCGGCGGGGGCCGGGAGATCGTCTGGTGGTCCGAGCGCGACGGCTGGGGCCACTACTACCTCTACGACGGCGACGGCAAGCTCAAGATGCAGCTCACCTCCGGCGAGTTCGTCGGCCAGAGGATCGTGCGGGTCGACGAGAAGGCCCGCGTCCTCTACTTCCAGGCCTGCGGCCGGGAGCCCGGCGAGGATCCGTACTTCACCCACCTCTACCGGGTCGGTCTCGACGGCGCGGGGCTCAAACAGCTCGATAAGGGCGATGCCTCCCACATGCCGGCCATGGCCGACGACGCCCGCTTCTTCGTCGACAACTTCTCCCGGGTCGACCAGGCGCCCAAGGCGGAGCTCCGCGACGCGGCCGGCAATCTCGTCCTCGAGCTCGAGGCGACCGACGTCACGGCCCTGCTGGCGGCCGGATTCAAGTACCCCGAGCCCTACAAGGTCAAGGCCGACGACGGCATCACCGACCTCTACGGCGTCATGTACAAGCCCTTCGACTTCGACGCCAACGCCAAGTACCCGATCATCGCCTACGTCTACCCCGGGCCGCAGACGGAGAGCGTCTCCAAGACGTTCGTGCCCCGCAATGCCAACGTCGCCCTGGCCCAGCTCGGCTTCGTCGTCATCGAGGTCGGCAACCGCGGCGGCCACCCGTCGCGGTCGAAGTGGTACCACAACTACGGCTACGGCAACCTCCGCGACTACGGCCTGGCCGACAAGAAGCGGGCCATCGAGGAACTGGCCATCAAGTATCCCTGCGTCGACGCCGACCGGGTCGGCATCTACGGTCATTCAGGCGGCGGCTTCATGACGGCCGCGGCCCTGCTCGTCTATCCCGATTTCTTCAAGGTCGGCGTGTCCTCGTCGGGCAATCACGAGAACAACATCTACAACCGCTGGTGGAGCGAGAAGCACCACGGCGTCAAGGAGGTCACGGACAAAGAGGGCAACGTCAAGTTGGAGTATTCGATCGCCAAGAACTCCGAGATCGCCAAGAACCTCAAGGGC
>JAPKZE010000302.1 GCA_026393955.1 Candidatus Aminicenantota bacterium | reverse complement strand
TTCGGCGTCAACCCGTCCGGCTCCATCCAGGACGGGACGATCTCCAACGACGAGCAGATCGACGCGACCTGGGACGGCGTCTGGCAGAGCGCCGCCCGGACCGACGAAGGCGGGTGGACGGTCGAGATCCGCATCCCCTTCGACCAGATCCGGTTCAAGCGCCAGGACGCCTACGTCTGGGGCATCAACTTCCAGAGGGTCGTCAAGCGCAAGAACGAGGAGAGCCACTTCGCCTGGGTGCCCAAGGAGGAGAGCGGCCTGGTCTCGCGCTTCGCCGAGCTCACCGGGCTCGCCGGCATCGCCGCCGGCCGGCGCCTCGAGGTCTCGCCGTTCGCCTTGGCCCAGGCCGAGTTCCGGCCCGAAGAGCCGGGCAATCCCTTCCAAACCGGGAACGACTACGGCGCGAACGGCGGTTTCGATCTCATGGGCGGCCTGAGCAGCAACCTGACCCTCAACCTCTCGGTCAATCCGGATTTCGGCCAGGTCGAGGTCGATCCGGCCGTCATCAACGTCACCGACCAGGAGACCTACTACAAGGAGAAGCGGCCCTTCTTCATCGAGGGCTCGAGCATCTTCGATTTCGGCCGGGGCGGGCCGAACGTCTACCGCTCGATCGGCTGGGAGAACCCCGATTTCTTCTACAGCCGCCGCATCGGCCGGGCGCCCCAGGGATACCCCGTCGCCTCGACGTTCGCCGACGTGCCCGACTGGACGACCATCCTGTCGGCGGCCAAGGTGACGGGCAAGGTCGGACGCGATTTCAGCCTCGGGGTCATCAGCGCCCTGACCGCGCGGGAATACGCCGCCGTCGATCTCGACGGCGTCAGCTCGAGCGCCGAAGTCGAGCCGTTCAGCCACTACGGCGTCGTTCGCGGGTTGAAGGAATACGGCCAGGGGAGAAGCGGGCTGGGCTTCATCCTGACCTCGGCCGTCAGGGACCTCGGCGACGAGAACCTGGCTCAGCAGCTCGTCAAGAGCTCGCTCACGCTCGGGGTCGACGGCTGGACCTTTCTCGACAGGGGCCGCGGCTGGGCCCTGGCCGGCTGGGCCGGCCTGACCGACGTCCAAGGCAGCGCCGACGCCATCCTCCGGCTCCAGCTCTCATCGCTCCACTATTTCCAGCGGCCGGACGCCGACTGGGTCGAGGTCGACCCGACCGCCACGTCCCTCACCGGCTGGGCCGGCCGTCTCTACATCAACAAGCAGAAAGGGAACATCGTCTTCAACGCGGCCCTGGGGGCCATGTCGCCGGGTTTCGAGGCCAACGACCTCGGCTATCACCAGCGCGGCGACCTCTTCAACGGCCACGTCGAGGCCGGCTACCGGTGGCTCCAGCCGGGCCGGACCTTCCGCAGCTGGTCGCTGACGTCGTCCTATTACCGGAACTACGACTTCGGCGGCAACCGGATCGGCGAATACATCTACCTCGACGGTAAGGCCAAGTTCCTCAACTACTGGTCGGCCGCGCTCCACCTCGACTACGAGCCGCCCAAGTACAGCCATTACCTGACCCGCGGCGGGCCCATGGCCTACTATCCAGCCGGCGAGACCGTCCGCGGGACGCTCGAGACCGACGACCGCAAGCCCTTCATCGTCGAATTCAGCGGCTACTTCCGTTATCACCCGAGCGGCGGCTACAACTGGTCGCTCGGGGGGGGCGTGACCTGGAAGCCGAGCGCGAACTTCAGCCTTTCGGCCGCCCCGAGCTACACCTGGCGCTACTCGGAGGGCCAGTGGGTGAGACGGGTCGTCGACCCGCTCAAGACCTCGACCTACGGCGTCCGCTACGTCCTGGCCGACATCCACCAGAAGACCCTGCCCATCGAGATACGGCTCAACTGGACCTTCACGCCGCGCCTCAGCTTCCAGGCCTACCTCCAGCCGTATATCGGCACGGGCGATTTCACCCGGTTCAAAGAGCTGAGCGCGGCTATGACCTTCGACTTCGACTACTACGGCGAAAACGGCTCGACCATCGATTACGCCGAGGGGATCTACACGGTCGACCCGGACGGGCCTGCGGCGCCGGCCGAGACGTTCTCCTTCGTCGACCCGGATTTCAGCCTGAAGTCATTGCGGGGAACGGCGGTGCTACGCTGGGAGTACCGGCCGGGGTCGATGCTCTATTTCGTCTGGACGCAGAAGCGGGCCGACATCTCCGATCCCGGCAATCTCGACTTCTGGCGGGATATCTCCGACCTCTTTCAGGCGCCCGGCCAGAACATCTTCATGATCAAGTTCTCCTACCGCTTCGAGCTGTAGGCGGGCGGGACCTGGTCCCTTTTTATCTCAGTTTGACCTCGGTGGCGCCCCACCCGCCCCCGCCGGTCCCGGCGTCCTTGAACGCCGCGACGCGCGGGTCCCTCT
>JAPKZE010000027.1 GCA_026393955.1 Candidatus Aminicenantota bacterium | reverse complement strand
GGCCGCGCCGGCCGGAGCGCCGGCAGACGCGGCGAACAGGATGCCCGTGGCCAGGACGGCCGCGAGGACCAGGGAGGGCTTGATCGCGTTCTTCATTCCCCTAATCTACCCCGAGCGGCTGTCCGCTTTCAAGCCGGAATCAGAAGAGCCGGAGCGGCAGGACCTCGGCGATCTCACGGAAGTGGGCGTCCAGCGTGAACAACGCGCAGCCGGATCCGTGCGCGATCACGGCGATATAGCAGTCGATGAGGTGAACGGTCCTGCCGCGGCCCTTGAGCTTGCGCGATAGGCGCGCGGCTTCGAGCCAGGTATCAGGTCCGGGCTCGACGATCGTGAAGGCCTCGAGGAAGCCTTCGATCGCCGCGACCTCCCTGATGGACTTCGCGCCCTGGATGAGCTCGGCGAGAACGATCATCGGAACCCAGATCTCGTCGCCGGCGAGGAGCGCGTCGACCTTATCGGAGACGAGCGGCGTGGTCCCCCGGAAGTAGTCGACCCACACGGATGTATCGATGAGGACGCGCTCAGCGCTCACGGTGCCGGGCCTCCGCGGTGCCGCTGTCGAAATCGAGCTTCCCTTTGAGCGATCTGATCTCTTCGATCTTGCGGCGGCGGAGGTATTCGCTCATCGCCTCGCGGACGGCCGAAGCTTTGGTCCTGGCTTTCGTCTTTTTCAGCAATTCGTCCACGGCTTCCTTCTCGAGGGTCACGGTCGTTCTCATGGGGCCTCCGCGCAAATGCACAAATATCATAATCAAATAGCACAGAAAAAACAACAGATATTGTGCCATTATCAACACGGATCCAATGCTCCAGATCGCCCGGGCCTACTTCAGCCAGGCGTCGAGGAGCGCCCTTTGCGCGGCGGACGGATCCTTGAACGGCGTGATGCGGCAGGCCGCCTCTCGTTTCTGCCCCAGGACGACGTCCGTTTCCCCGGTGGCGCCGCGCCTGGCGTAAAGGACACGGATCTTCTCGCCGGGCTTGTGCCCGTTGATCGTCCCCGTGAGGGAGCGCATGGTGACGCGGGTGCCGTCGACCGCCAGGATCTCGTCTTGGGCGCAGAGCCCGGCCAGCGAAGCGGGGGAGTCCGGCTCGACCGTCGCGATGACCGGATCTCCGTTCTGGTCCTGAGCGGCCGCGCCGAACCAGGGTTCGGCCGCCGGGCGCGGCTCGAGGTCGATGGCCAGGCCGGCCGGATTCAAATATTTCGTGTAATCCCACGGCCGGGTGGTCCGGGCGTAGACGTCGAAGATCTCGTCGAGGGGCGCGCCGGCCGCCTTCTCGCAGACCTCGCGAAGCTCGCGGCCGGTGAAGCCGCGCTTCTTCTCCTTGTAGTAGGTCCGGTAGAGCGTCCGCATGACGTCGTCGAGCGAGGCGCGGCCCGCCGAAGCCTCCCGGATCCTCAGGTCAAGCAGGAGCCCCAGCCCGCAGCCGATGTCGTAGTAGGAGATGGCCGTGCCCGCCGCGTGCTCGTTCCGGCCGAAATAGCCGGTCCAGGTGTCGAAGCTCGACAGCTCCGCGGGCTGATGGCGGCGTCCGGGGGCGTTCTCGTAGACGGCGACGGTCGAGCCGAGACGCTCCAGGACCTCGTCGCGGGTCATCAGGCCGGCCCGGTTGAGGAGCATGTATTCATAGTAGACGGTCACGCCTTCCGAGAACCAGAGCAGGTCCGTGTAGTTCTCGCGGTCGTAGTCGAAGGGCCCGAGCGTGATCGGCCGGATGGACTTGACGTTGAAGAGGTGGAAGTACTCGTGGGCGATGAAGCTCAACCAGCCCTGGTAACCCCGTGGGGTCGCCAGCGAAGCCGGATTGAGCGCGACGGCCGTCGAATTCAGGTGCTCGAGCCCGCCTCCGCCGGGGCCGATGACGAGGAACGTGTAGTGGCGGTAGGGGAGCTCGCCCATGAGCGCGGCCGCGGCCTCCACGATCCTCTGGATGTCTCCGGTGAACTTGGCCCGGTCGAAGGAGCCGAGGTCGTAGGCGGCGACCGCGTGGGGCTTGCCCGCCGCCTCGAAGGTCAGGATCTCCTGGTTGCCGACGAGGATGGGACAGTCGTAGAGGGTGTCGAAGTCGGGAGCCGCGAACGTGTGGGGATTCCCGGCCACCGGATCGAGACCCGTCGATACGGCCTTCCAGCCGGGGGCGGGGACGACGGTGACGGAAACGGGATCCTGAAGCCGGCCGGCGACGTGCATGAACACGCCGGCCGGCGTGATGAAGCCGCCATCGTCACCGAGATAGCTGTCAGCGCAAAAGCGGTTGAAGGCATAGACGTCGTAGCTCACGACCGCCGTCGAGGCCTTTCCGTTGCGCACGCGCCACGTGTTCTTGGCCGTCTTGTCGAAGAGGAGCGGCCGTCCGGCGCCGTCCTCGGCCCGGAAATCCTTGACGGACTTGGCGTAGTCCATGATGCGGTAATAGCCGGGGGTCCACACGGGCATCTTGAAGTCCTGGGATCCGCCCTTGAGCCCGCTTGCGCGAAAGACGACGTGGTAATAGTGTGCGGTCGGCCTTTCCATCGAGACGGTGACGGACATGGACGGAGCCGGCGTCCGCGCCTGGGCCTGAGAGACGCTCGGCGAGAGGCAGAGAAGGGCGGCGACGAGGACGACGGCGGAAAAGACGGCGGCTTGGCGCGTTCGGACGGGCATGTTCGCTCCTTCCGGGATTCGACCAACGGTTGGTATATCCCAGGGCTGGCGGCGAGTCAAACCCGCCCGCGGCCGCCGGTTTGACAGGATCGGGCCCGCGCCGATAGAATCCCCGGCGTGGACATCAAGGCGTTCGCCAGGGAAATCGGATTCGATCTCGTCGGTATTGCCGACGTCACGGCCCTGAGGGTCGATTTCCAGCTCGAGCCGGAGACGCGCGAACGGTTCCCGCTGGCCGTCTCGCTGGGCAAGGGC
>JAPKZE010000024.1 GCA_026393955.1 Candidatus Aminicenantota bacterium | reverse complement strand
CCAGCAGATTGGCCGGAAGCCCCTCCCCCGCCCCGTAGTCGACGCCGCCGGGGATGCCGCCTTCGGCGCCGTCGGATCCGAAGCCCTCCTCGACGATGCCGTCGGGAATGACGACGGGGATGAAGCGCCAGGCCTCGCCCGCGGCCACCGGTGCCGGTCGCTTGAGCCGCGGTGCGGCGCCCGCCTTCACGGCCCGTCCCTTGGGCGGCGGCAGGGGTGTCGACGGGAGTGCCGGCACGACGATGACGTCCGAAATGTCGACCTGAGGCAGGTCCCCCACCCGCAAGAGTGGCAACGCGACCAGGAGCGTCAGCGCGACGGCATGGACGAGCGCCGCCAGCGGCAACGCCGTGGCCCGGTCCCGCCAGTCCTTTTGCGGAAGGAACAGCGCATCTTGCAACATGGTCGCCTCCTTATCGGAGCGTTCTCGGGAGCCTTTCGGCTTCCATATTGAATACAGTTCAAGGGCGCTCTTATTCCCAAGAGGGACAGTCCCCTTCGGGGACAGTCCCTTCGGAGAAACCGGGGACACGTACCAAGGGTACATGTCCCCCGTTCAAGAGGGACAGTCCCCTGCCGGGACAGTCCCTCAATTCCCCCTTTCAAAAAGGGGGCGATTCGCTTACAATAGCCGTCTGTCTCGCCCCCGGGGGCCGGACTCACTCGACTGAAAGCGCCTCGACACCATGAGCATGATCATCAAGAAGCTTGAGCTTCAGGGTTTCAAGTCCTTCGCCGAAAGGACCAAGATCGTCTTCCATCCCGGCCTCACGGCCATCGTCGGGCCGAACGGAACCGGCAAGAGCAATCTCGTCGACGCCATGCTCTGGTCGCTCGGCGGGCACCGCCACAAGACCGTCCGCGGCGACCGGACCGAGGAAGTCATCTTTTCCGGCAACGCCAAGCGGCCCGCCCTCAGCATGGCCGACGCCGTCCTGACCCTGTCCGGGGACGACCAGGAGCTCGTCATCTCCCACCGGGCCTTCCGCTCCGGCGAGAACGAATACCGGATCAACGGCAAGACCGTCCGCCTCCGGGACATCCAGGACGAGCTCTGGAAGCACGCTATCGGCGAGAAGGAGTACTTCGTCATCGAGCAAGGCTCGATCGGCACCTTCGTCACCTCCAAGCCGGCCGAGAAGCGGCTGTTCATCGAAGAGGCCGCCGGCACGGCCTACTACAAGGACAAGAAGCGCCAGGCCCAGTCGAAGCTCGACAGCACCGAACAGAACCTCATCCGCCTCGAGGACATCATCATCGAGGTCGAGAAGGCCAAGAACTCCCTGCAGCGCCAGGCCCAGGCGGCCAACCGCTACCGGCGCCTGCGCGAGCGGATCCGCGAGCTGACGTCCCATCACTATCAGCGCAAGCTCGTCGTCCTCGAAAAGACCCGGCAGGAAGCCTCGGCCCTCTACGAGGCGGGGCTCCTCCGCGAGAACGAGGCGACGGCCCGGCTGCGGAACGAGGAGAAGGACGCCGCGGCCCGGCGCAAGGAGCTCTGGGACCTCGAAAAGGTCCTAAAGGACGGCCAGGAGAGTCTCTTCGGCCTGAAATCCCGGGCCGCCCGGACCGAGAGCGACATCGAGAGCGGATCGAAGCGGATCGAGTTCTTCGAGGAAAAGAAGAAACGGGCCCAGGCCGACCGCGACGAGCTGCTCGAGGACGTCCTCTACCTGACCCGGGAGATCGAGGAGCTCAAGGGGCGCTTGGCCGGCCTCGAAGGATCGCTCGAGGCCAACAGAGCCGAGGTCGAATCCTCCGCGACCGGCCTCGCCGCCGCGAAGGACGCCCGGTATCGCTCCGAACAGGAGACCGAGCGCCTGCGCGGATTCTATCTCCAGGCCCTCCAGGCCCTGACCGAGTCGAAAAACGAGAGCGCCCGCGCCGAGAAGGAGCTCGAGCTCCTCCTCCGCCAGGAAGAGAAGCTCGCCGGCCAGTTGGGCGAGCACGACGGGATGCTCGTCGAGAACACCGAGCGGACGGCCGCGATCGAACGGGACATCGCCGACGCACGCGCCACCCGGGAGGCCCTCATCGGGCGGGCGGAGGACGTCAAGGCGGCGATCGCCGCCGCGCGCTCCGGCCTCGAGGAGTTCCGGCGCCGGCTCGACGCCCTGAGAACGCGGCGGGACGAATCGGCCTATCACCTCCAGGCCCTCCGCAAGATCGACGAGAAAGCCCGGGAGGAGAGCCCGGCCGACGAGGTCCCGGGAGGCCTCGGCATCCTGGCCGACCTCATCCGGACGAACGCCGAGAACGCCGTCCTGTTCGACGCCTTCTGGCGGGACAGCGCCCGGTCGCGCGTCGTCCCGGCCGAAGAGTTCCTGAGCGGCCTGCCGGCGGGCCTGCGCGGCAATTACCTGCTCGTGCCCGCGGCGGCCAGGCCCGCGATCCCCGCCGAAGTCCTGAGCCGGCCCGGTGTCATCGGGCAGCTCCGGAGCCTCATCGAGCCCGACGAGCGGCTCAAGGACCGCCTGGCCGGGCTCGAGGACGCCGTCATCGTCGGGGAGATCGGCGACGCGGTCCGGGCCTGGCTCGAGCACCCCGAATTGAATTTCCTGACGCCCTCCGGGGACCTGCTCCTCTCCTCCGGCCTGCTCCGGCTCGGGCAGAAGGCCGAGGGCGCCGTCGCCCTGGCCTCGGAGATCCGCAAGCTCGAAGCCGAGGTCGAGCGGTTCGAAAGCGACACCCTGCCCGTCATCGCCGAGATCGGATCGAAGTCGAAGGACCTCGAAGCGCTCGAGTCCGACCTGGCCGGGATCCGCGCGGACCTCGACCAGACGGAGCGCGTCCTCCAGGACCGGGAGCGCGAGCAGCGCTACGGGCTCGGCGAGGGCGAGAAGATCCGCACGAACCAGTCGATCATCGGCCGCGAGCTCGACGTCCTGAGGGGCGAGAAGAGCCGCCTCGGCGAGGCCCTCCAAGGGACCGGGGCAGGCCTGGCCCGCATCGAGGCGGAGGCCCGTTCCCTCAAGGACGGCATCGAGGCGCAGGAGAAGTCCTACGCCGGTCTCGTCGCCGAGGCCGAAGGGCTCGAGCGCCGCTTCTTCGAGACCAAAGCCGGCCACGACCTCGTTCAGGAGAAGATCAACGGCCTGAACGATCAGATCCGGGGCGCGGAAAAGCGCAAGGAGGCGGCCGGGGCCAAGATCCAGCTGCTCGAGGCCGACATCCGGCGGAGCGACGAGGACCAGGCCCGCCTGCGCGAAGAGATCGCCGGGCTCCGGGAGGGCGCCCGCGTCCTCGGCGAGGAACGAGTCGCCGCCGAGACCGGGCTCGAGGCCACGGAGGGCGAGCTGGGGAGGATCCGCCGGGCCCTCGAGGACGCCGAAGGGGCCCTGCAGACGAGCCGGCAGGAGGAGGAGGCCGTCAAGAACGAGCGGGTCCGCCACGAGATCCGCAAGGCCGAGGTCGAACGCGACCTGGTCAACCTCGACGAGATGTGCTGGCAGGAGCTCAAGAAGACCCTGACCGAGCTCCGGGCCGAAGCCCGGGCGGCCGAGACCGAGCCCCCCGCCCCCCCCGCCGCGGAAGAAACCGAGGCCGAGGAGATCCCCGAGGACGAGACCGAGGAGAACGGCGCGGCGGAAGCCGCGGGACCCGGGGAAGCCGCCGCCGGCGAAGGGTCGGCCGAGGCTACGAAAACCCGCCGGACGACGAAGAAGTGGCGGCCCCTGGCCGGGATGACCGACGAGGACGTCGAGAAGGAGCTCGAGGAATCCCGCGAGGCGCTCAACCGCTTCAAGGCCGTCAACCTGATGGCCGAGGAGGAGTTCGTCGAGCAGAAGACGCGTTTCGAATTCCTGAGCCAGCAGCGGCAGGACCTCCGCGACTCCATCACCTCGACCGTCGAGGCCATCCGCAGGATCGACGAGGAGAGCAAGGACCAGTTCCTCAAGGCCCTGGAGCAGGTCAACAAGAACTTCGGCGATCTCTTCACCGCGCTCTTCAAGGGCGGCAACGCCGAGGTCAAGCTCCTCGAGCCGGACAACCCGCTCGAGAGCGGCGTCGAGATCGTGGCCCAGCCGCCGGGCAAGCGCGTCCAAAATCTGTCGCTCCTTTCGGGCGGCGAAAAATCGCTGACCTCGCTGGCCTTCCTCTTCGCCCTGTTCCGCTACCGGCCCTCGCCGTTCTGTTTCCTGGACGAGGTCGACGCGGCCCTCGACGACGTCAACCTGGCCCGCTTCCTCGACCTCCTCAAGACGATCAAGCAGCAGACGCAGTTCATCCTGATCACCCACAACTACAAAACGATGGAAGTGGCCGACTACATCTACGGCACGACCAAGGCCGAGCCAAACATGACCCGGCTGCTGTCGGTGAAGCTCGAGCGGAAAGGCGGCGAGCTGCCGCCCGATCTCGAAGTCTAGCGCCGGTCGCCCCGGCCCGAAGGAGGACGGCATGTCGACGTACCTCATCATCATCCTCGCCTACCTGATCGCCCTGACGGTCCTGAACTTCATCCGCTCGCGGCGGATCAAGAGCCAGGAGCAGTTCATGGTCGCCGGCCGGAGCCTCAAGTGGCAGGTCATGGTCTTCACCCTGATCTGCACCTGGATCGGCTCCGGGACGTTCATTAGCGGCGCGGAATTCGCCTCCAAGGCCGGCTTCTCGGCCCTGTGGCTGGCCGCCGGCGCCTGGGTCGGGATCATCCTCATCTACTTCCTGGCGGCCAAGATCCACACCTTCGGGCAGTACACGGTGGGCGATGTCCTCGAGGTCCGCTACGGCCCGGCCGCCCGCCTTTTCGGGGCCGTCGCTCTCATCCTGTCCTTCGTCTCCATCGTCTCCTACCAGTTCGTCGCCGGCGGCTTCATCCTCAACGTCATCACCGACGGCAAGATCTCGGAAGCGACGGGGACGCTCATCGCCGCCGCCTTCGTCATCCTGTTCACCGCGCTCGGCGGCATGGTGGCCATCGCCTACACGGACCTGCCGAACGGGATCATCATCGTCCTGGCCTGCCTGCTCGCCGTGCCCTTCGTCGTCACCGCCGCGGGGGGGCTGCCGGCGGCCAAGGCCGCGCTCGAGCCGGGCTATTTCGCCGTCGTCAACACCCAGTTCGGCGTCCACCCCTGGCTCAAGGCCATCGGCTACTTCCTGTCGACGATGTTCCTGCTGCTCGGCGTGCAGAGCATGTACCAGAAGTTCTACAGCGCCAAGTCGGGCAAGGACGCCAAGAAGGCCGTGGCCTGGTGGACGGTCGGGACGATCTTCGTCGAGACCATCGTCGTCGTCATCGCCGTCTTCGCCTTCAGCAAGCTCAAGGGCCAGATCGACCTGAGCCTGCCCAAGGCCGGCGGCAAGGTCGTCCTGATGGCGGCGAAACAGATGGTCCCCTTCCCCGTCGGCGTGCTGCTGCTCGGCGCGGCCTGCGCCGTGGTCATCTCCACGGGCATGAACTACCTCCTCTCGCCCTCGACGACCCTCATGCGCGACATCTACCAGCGCTTCCTGAATAAGGACGCCAACCCGAAGAACCTGGTCGCCCTGCAGAAGGTCCTCATCGTGGCCATCGGCGTCGTGGCCTTTCTGCTGGCCACCCAGCTCAAATCCGTCCTGGAGATGAGCTTCTTCGCCTACACCATCTACGGCGTGGCCATCACGCCGGCCCTCATCGCGGCGCTCGCCTGGAAGCGGGTGACCAGAGCGGGCGGCTTGGCCTCGATCATCGCCGGGACGGTCGTCTGTCTCGTCTTCTTCGCCCTGTCCAAGATCCCCGGCATCCCGGCCCCCGACGGCGATCCCTGGGGCATCCCGATCATCTACCCGTCGCTCATCGCCTCTCTGGGCGCCCTGATCATCGTCAGCCTGCTGACGCCGAAGCCCAAGCCCGAGGATTTGGAGAAGTTCTTCCCAAAAAAAGTAAAGGCTGCAGAATGAGGGGCCGAGGGGTATCGCGAAGTGAGCATAAAGCGGTGATTTAGCCGGCATCGGGA
>JAPKZE010000190.1 GCA_026393955.1 Candidatus Aminicenantota bacterium | reverse complement strand
CACGCTGGCCCATTGCACGGCGCCGCGGAAGCTGGACGGCCGGGCGGCCGAGCCGGCCCGCATCCTGACCCATTTCGAATCGGATTACGGGGCCGCCCCCAAGGTCGAGATGCGCAAGGGCCAGGTCGTGACCAATTTCGCCCCGGACTTCGCCTCCAAGCGCTGGCTCGGCCTGCGCGGCGAGATCGTCGAGGCCCCATTCCTGCCCATCTGCCGCTCCCAGATCGACGTCCGCTTCAAGTGCGACGACCGGACCCTGGCCCGGCGCATGCCGGGCTTCCACTGGATGACCGCCTACGGCGATCACACCCTGGAAGTGGCCTACGCCTTGAAGCGCGTCGGCATCGCCTGGGACTTCCTGGGCTAGGGACTGTCCCCGGAGGGGACTAGCACTGCTGGTTATCGCTGTCCCGGGAGGGATTGTCCCTCTTGACGGTTGGAGGACCGCATGAACCGCCTGAAGCTTCTCGCGCTCACGTTCGCGATCATCGCTATGCTCGCCGTCGGCGCCGACGCCCAAACGCCCGATGCGTGCGGCCTCCGCTACACCCCGCGTCCGGCCGAGGTGGCCGGGATCGCGTCCCCGGTCCTGTCGCTCGACGGGGCCTGGTCGTTCCATGCCGCTCCGCCCCGGGGCTTTGAAAAGCTGACCGAGCGGAACGCCAGGGGTTTCGCGCCGATCGACGTGCCCGGGGATTGGGCCATGCAGGGACGGTCCGTGACGCCCTGGACCCCAGCCGGATATCTCAAGACCGTGGCCCTCCCGGCCGATTGGAAGGGCGCCCGGATCATCCTCCGCTCGGACGGGGCCCAGAGCCTGGCCACGTTCTGGGTCAACGGGAAGCTCGCGGGAACGCACGAGGGCGGCTTCACGGCCTTCGAGTTCGACATCACCGCGCTCTGCCGCCCGGGCGCGGCCAACACCATCGCCGCGGCCGTCCAGAACGAGTCGACGGCCGACATCATGGCCAGCGGGACCCAATACGCCTCGTACCAGTTCGGCGGGCTGACCCGGAAGGTCACCCTAATCGCCGTGCCGGCGCTCCGTATCGCCGGCGCCGACGTCGTGACGGACGTCGGAGAGGACGGCCGCACGGCCGCCTTCCGGATCGAGGCCGCCCTCGTCAACGCGGCCGGCGCCGCCAGTGAGGACGTCACGCTCGACCTCGCCCTCAGCGACCCGGACGGGCGGACCGTCCATCGGCAGACGCTCCGGGCGGAGCGCATCGAGCCCGGCGGGACGGCCCGGCTCGTCTTCGAGGGCACGGTCGGGAGCGCGGCCCTCTGGGACGCCGAGCATCCCCGTCTCCACACCCTCGCGCTCGACCTGCGGGCGGGCGGCCGGAAGCTCGAGAGCGTCGTCCGGCGGGTCGGTCTCCGGGAGATCGAGGTCGTCGGAACAGGCCTCTTCGTCAACGGCCGGCCGGTCAAGGTCCGCGGCATCAACCGGCACGAGGTCCATCCCCTCCGCGGCCGCAGCCTGACCCCCGAGCTCTGGCGCAAGGACGCCGAGCTCTTCCGGGCGGCCAACATCAACTTGATCCGCACCTCCCACTATCCGCCGGCCGAAGAGTTCCTGGAGGCCTGCGACGAGCTGGGCCTGTTCGTCGAGTGCGAGGCGCCCCTCGTCTGGGTCCAGCACGGGGCCAACGAGACCTGGAAGACGGAGGACCCGAACGACCCGAAGTACCTGCCCTACATCGAACGGGCCGTGGCCGAGACCATCGCCTTCAACCGTCATCATCCGAGCATCATCGTCTGGTCGCTGGCCAACGAATCGGGCTGGAGCCCTCATTTCGCGGCGGCCGATGCGATGGCCCGGTCCATGGACCCGAGCCGGCCGAGGACGTTCCACGATCAGGCCTACGGCGGCTACAACAGCCGGGGCTCGGAAGAGCTCCCCATCGCCAACTATCACTATCCCGGTCCGCAGGGACCCGACCTGGCCGTCTCGCTCCGCCTGCCCCGGCCTCTCTACTACGGCGAGTACTGCCACCTCAACTGCTACAACCGGACGGAGCTCGCCGCCGACCCGGGACTGCGCGACGAGTACGGCCGCGGCTTCGCCCGGATGTGGGAGAAGATCTCCGGCTCGTCCGAAGTGATCGGCGGGTCCATCTGGTCGGGCCTCGACGACGTCTTCCTCCTGCCGTCGGGCCGGGCGACCGGCTACGGGGAATGGGGCCCCATCGACGGCTGGAGGCGGGAGAAGCCCGAGTACTGGCACATCAAGAAGTCCTATTCGCCGGTGCGGATCGGGCCGGACCGCGTCGCCGCGCCGGCGCCGGGCCAGCCCGTCGTCCTCCGCATCGAGAACCGGCACGACTTCACCGACCTCCGCGAATGCCGCATCGACTGGCGGATCGGCGACGAGACGGGCCGGGCGGCGGTCGAGCTCGCGCCGCGGCGGACGGCCGTCCTGAGGATCCGGCCGGCGGCGGCGGAGATCGCGGGAAAGACCTTGAAGATCGATGTCACGAGCCCCCGCGGCTTTCTCATCGACAGCTTCGAGATCGCAATCGGCGCCCCGGTGCCGCCGGCCCCGCCCTTCAAGGTCCTCGCCGTAAAAGATAACCGGCTCGAGCTGAATGAGGACGCCGCGACGATCACGGTCGACGGCGACGGGTTCCGCTGGACCTTCGACCGCCGGACGGGCGCCGTTCTCAGGGCCGAAGCACGGGGCGTGGCCGTCCTCGCGGGAGGGCCGACGCTCATGCTCCTGCCCCAGACGTCGGGTCCGTGCGTCACGGATTACCGCCCGGACGTCGAGCCATTCAACGGCGTCTGCTCGGATTGGGCGGTCGCGAGCGTCACGGCCGCCTTGGACGACGGGGCGGTGACCGTGACCGTCAAGGGGGCCTACGCCGAGGCGGAAGGCGGGTACGCCGTCAGGATCGACGGCGCGGGACGGGCCGAATTCAGCTACGAATTCAAGGTCCGGGCGAAGACGGATCCCCGGCAGTACGGCCTGGTCGTGTATCTGCCCCGCCCCTTCGACACCCTGAGCTGGAGCCGCCGGGGCCAATGGTCGACCTACCCGGAGAACCACATCGGGCGGCCGCTCGGCACGGCCAAGGCCCTGTCGCCGGACCGCGAACCGGTCTTCCGCCGGCCGCCCGCCTGGGACTGGAAGGACGATCAGACCAAGCTCGGCTCCAACGATTTCCGCTCGACCAAGGCCGATGTCCTCTGGGCGGTCCTGTCCAGGCCGGAAGGCGAAGGTCTGATGCTCGTCTCCGACGGACGCCAGGCCTCCCGGTCCTTCCTCGACGGGGACCGCGTCGGCTGGCTCATCGCCGACTTCTCGACCGGCGGCGGCGACATCTTCTTCGCGCCGCACCACAAAATGGACGACCGTCCGCTCGTCGCCGGCGATACGATCAAGGGATCGTTTACCCTCGTCGCCGTGACGGCCGCCCGCTGACCCTCACGACCCGTTGGTCTTGCTGGATCGACCCTACAGGGTCAAAGCAGGACCTGAAGAACTTGTTCCGAATATTTCTCAGGAGCGCGGCTCCGAGTCGCTCCGCCGCGCCCCTGATGGTCGCTCCTCGGAATCCGCTCCCTGATGGCGGGTGGCGATGACATCGGCGCCCGTGCCCAGGACATCCGCGAGAAGGACCTGGCCGCGGCGGACCGGCGCCTCCGGACGGAGCTTGGCGATCTCGGCCAGGACGGGGAAGAGCATCTCGCGCGGAACGGGGGCGCTCAGCCGGACGGAGACCATTTTCGCCGCCGTGCCCCGGACCGGAACGGAGGTAGCCAGGTTCCTCTTCGGGCGCAGGATCTCCTCGAGGGCGAAGGGAACGCCCTTGTCGCATTGATGCCCTTCGACCCGGAGCTCCCCGGCCGCGTCCCGGCCGATCTCGAGCTCGCAGCCGACCGGGCAGAGGACGCAGGTCAGCCGGTCGACGAAGGCGCGCTCATTCATGACAGGTGACCTCGAGGTCCTCATCGACCGCCGCCTGGACCTTGATCTTCTGGAGCTCGGAGGGCAGAAGGCGGGCGTACTTCTTGCGGGCATAGACCCGGCCGGAGGTCTTCCCGGTCACCTCGATACGGGCGCCGCGGACCGGCCGTTTGACCCGGAAGCTCCACTCGACGCCGCCCGTTCCTGCCGTCAGGAGCTGCGGCAGGACGTACTTGACGTTCGTCCCGGCCGAGACACGGATGGTCCGCCCCGGCCCCCTCTCCCCCGCCGCGTAGCGGGCGGCCCGCTCGCCGGCCGCCAAACCCTCGAACGAGGCCCAGTCGGCCACGTCGTGGATGTGGAGGACGTTGCCGCAGGAGAAGACCCCGGGGACCGAGGTCATGAGCCTCTCGTCGACGACGGCCCCACCGGTGAACGGCGACAGCTCGACCCCGGCCCGCTTCGAGAGCTCGTTCTCGGGGATGAGCCCGACGGACAGGAGCAGGGTGTCGCAGGGGATGATGCGCTCGGTCCCGGGGAGCGGGGCCAGCGCCTCGTCGACCCCGGACACGACGACGCTCTCCACGCGGTCCCGGCCGCGGATCTCGACGACGGTCGCCCCAAGCTCAAGCGGGATACCGAAGTCCGTCAGGCACTGCCTGACGTTCCGCTCGAGCCCGCCCGGCCAGGGCAGGATCTCGAAGACGCCTTTGACCTTGATGCCCTCGAAGACGAGACGGCGGGCCATGATCAGGCCGATGTCGCCCGAGCCGAGGATGACCGCCTCGTTCCCGACGCGCAGGTTCCGGAGGTTGACGAGATTCTGGGCCAGGCCGGCCGTGAAGACCCCGGCCGGACGCGTCCCGGGGATCTCGATCATGTCGCGCGTCCGTTCGCGGCAGCCCATGGCCAGGACCACCGCCCCGGCCCGGACGAGCCGGTAGCCCTCGCGGGAGTTGATGCGGAGAACGCGGTCGGGTGAGAGGTCGAGGACCATGGCCCCGGTTTCGACCTTGATGGGCTCGCGGGCGACGTCCTCGGCCAGCCGTTCGGCGTATTCGGGCCCGCTGATCGTCTCTTTATAAAGGAAGAGCCCGAAGCCGTCGTGGACGCACTGGTTGAGAATGCCGCCGAGCGCTCTCTCCCGCTCGATGACGAGCACCGTCCCGGCCCCGGCCCGCCGCGCGCACAGGGCCGCGGCCAGTCCGGCCGGGCCGCCGCCGATGACGGCCACATCGCAGGTCTCGACCGGTCCCTTCATCGCTCAGTCCTTGATCCGTCCGTAAAAGAGGCGGGAGCCGCCGCCGCGCTTGGTGATCCGGTCGGCCGGGACGCCTTCGGCCTGGAGGATCTCGACGAGGCGCGGTGTGCAGAAGCCGCCCTGGCAGCGGCCCATGCCGCAGCGGGTCCGGCGCTTGACGGCGTCCAGCGTCCGGGCCCCGAACGGGTTCCGCAGGGCGTCGGCGACCTCGGCCCGGGTGACATGCTCGCAGCGGCAGACCATCTCGCCCCAGTCGGCGTCGCCGGCGACGCGGGCGGCGCGCTTGCCGTCGTCCAGGGCGGCGAAGCGCCTCTTGACGGGCAGGTCCGGGCGGAAATCGTGCTTCAGCCGCAGGTCCAGCCTCACCCCGAGCATCGCGACGACCATCTCGGCCAGGGCCGGGGCCGCGGTCAACCCGGGCGATTCGATGCCGACGAGACTGATCCAACCGGGCCGCCGCCCGCTTTCCTCGACGATGAAGTCGGCGAACCTGTCCCGGCCGGTGGGGTCGACGAGCTTGGGCCGGAGGCCGGCGTAGCTGTGGATGAACGGGGCGCCGGCCAGCTCGGGCATGAGACGGGCGGCCTCGGCCTTGAGCCGGGCCGTGACCGCCCGCGTCGAGGCCAGGTCGCGCTTGTCCCCGACCGGCTCGGCGCTCGGGCCGAGGAGGATATGCCCCTCGAGCGTGGGGGTGACGTGGATGCCGAGCCCCGGATCGTCGCGCGGCGGCACGGGATAGACGGGCATGCCGAGATGCAGGCCGCTGTCCTTGTCCGTGATGAGATACTCGCCCCGGTACGGGAAGATCCGATAGTCGTCGATCCCGGCCAGGCGGGCGACTTCGTCGGAAAAGAGGCCGGCGCTGTTGACGACCCGGCGGGCCGCGAGCGTCCCCCCCGGCGTCGAGAGCCGGAAGAGGTCCCCGTCGAAGCCGACGGCGGTCACCGGGGTCTCGAGCCGCACCTCGGCCCCGTTCTGAGCGGCGCACTCGGCCAGCGCGACGGTGAACTCGTAGGGCGAGATGATCCCGGTGTGGGGGGAGTACAGGGCCCAGCGGCCGCGGGCCAGGGGCTCGAGGCGGCGGATGGCCGCTTCGTCGACGATCTCGAGCCCGGGAACCCCGCTCCGGTCTCCTTGGGCCTTGAGCTCCTCGAGGCGGAACCGGTCCTCGTCGGCCAGGGC
>JAPKZE010000289.1 GCA_026393955.1 Candidatus Aminicenantota bacterium | reverse complement strand
TGCCGTCATCGCCATCGGCGGCGAGGACACGCTCGGCGTCGCCAAGAAGCTCTTCGACAAGGGCCTGCGCTGCGTCGGCGTCCCCAAGACGATCGACAACGACCTGTCCGGGACCGATTACACGTTCGGGTTCGACACCGCGGTCTCCGTCGTCGCGGAAGCGCTCGACCGCCTGCACACGACGGCCGAGGCCCATCACCGGGTCATGGTGGTCGAGGTCATGGGGCGCCACGCCGGCTGGATCGCCGTCGAGGGCGGGCTCGCCGGCGGGGCCGACATCATCCTCATCCCCGAGTTCCCGTTCGACCTCGACGAGATCTGCGCCCAGATCCAGAAGCGGCGGGAGCGGGGCAAGCTCTTCAGCATCGTCGTCGTCGCCGAGGGGGCCAAGCCCAAGGACGCCAGCCTGGTCCTCCAGTCGGGCGAAAAAGACGCCTTCGGCCACGTCCGCCTGGGCGGCATCGGCACCATCATCGCCCGCGAGATCGAGATGCGGACGGCCATCGACACCCGGGTCACCGTCCTCGGCCACGTCCAGCGGGGCGGCTCGCCGACCGCCTTCGACCGCATCCTGGCCACCCGCTACGGGATCGCCGCGATCGACCTGGTCAAGGAGGAGAAGTTCGGCTACATGGTCGGCCTGCGGGGCAACCGCATCGTGCCGGTCCCCCTCGAGGAGGCGCTGGCCGAGCCCAAGACCGTCGACGCCGAGCTCTACGAGATCGCCAAGGTCTTCTTCGGTTAGCGAACAGCTTGATCTTAAAGGAGATGGGCCCGCCGGGGGGGTTGACATCCGTGGTCCGGGCATGTTAGGCTTTCCAGGCCAGGAGGCGCCAAGATCATGATCAGGAAGCTTTCGCCGCTTTTTGCCTTGTTTCTGCTTCTCGGGGCCGCCGGTCCCCTGGCCGCGGCCGGTCTTCGTTTCGAACTCGGCTTCGGCTGGACCCTGGTCGCACCCCGCCTGAACGCGACTTACATCAGTCAATATTCCCCTCCGCTCGTTCCGCAGGACCGCTTTGTGGCCAGCTCGGCCACGCAGACCGTCCATTTCAACGGCAAGACCTCCTACGGCTTCAACGGCTTCTTCAACCTTTTCTTCACCGACAACATCGGCTTCCAGGTCCTGGCCGACTACCATCGCCCCGGCATCGGGGGCGAGAACGCGCCGTACGAGGGACAGGTCCAGTTCCTCGACTACAACGACGCGGTCCGGACCGAAGAGCTGTCGAGCCCGTGGCCGAACTCGGCCGGGAACCTCGCCGAGACCACCTTCAGCTTCAACGCCCTGGCCCGGTTCCGGCTCACCGACAACCTGGACCTCAGCGTCTCGGCCGGACCGACCATCTTCAACTTCGAGGGCAAGGCCGGGTACATCGGCTACACCGAACTGGAGCTCGTCCTGGGCGATCTGGAGTACACGCTGACCGGCATGACCTACCAGACCGTCGTGGCCCTCGATCCGCAGACGAAATACGGCTTCAACCTGGGCGTCGAGGCGGCCTACGAGTTCATGCGGCACGTTGTCCTGGCCCTCGACCTGCGCTGGTACGAAGCCCCCTCGGCGAACGTCCAGATGCACATCGTCGACGATCCCATCTACCCGGTCCCGGCCGAGCAGATCGAGCAGACGATCGGCTTGGGCCAGCTGACGATCGATCCGTCCTACATGCGGGTCGGCCTGGCCATCCGGTTCATCTTCTAAGCCGGCTCAGATCTTGGCCCGGCGCAGCCTCAGGGAGTTCGTCACCACCGAGACCGAGCTCATGGCCATGGCCGCCGAGGCGATCATGGGATTGAGGAGCAGGCCGAGGAACGGGTAGAGCGCGCCCGCGGCCACCGGGATACCGACGACGTTATAGACGAAGGCCCAGAACAGGTTCTGCCGGATGGTCCGGATGGTCCTCCGGCTGAGCTCGACGGCGGCGAGCACCGTCCCCAGATCCCCCGAGATGAGGGTGATGTCCGCCGAGGCCATGGCCACGTCCGTGCCGGTCCCGAGGGCCAGGCCGACGTCGGCCTGGGCCAGGGCCGGCGCGTCGTTGATCCCGTCGCCGACCATCGCCACCCGCCGCCCCTCCGCCTGAAGCTTGCGGATGACCTCGGCCTTGTCGCCCGGCAGGACATCGGCGCGGACGTCCTCGATCCCGGCTTCGACGGCCAGGGCCCGGGCCGTGCGGGCGTTATCGCCCGTCAGCATGATCACCCGATGCCCCGAGCGCCGGAGCTTATCGACGGTCTCACGGGCGCTCGGCTTGAGCGTATCGGCCAGCGCCAGGAGGCCGGCGGACCGGCCGTCGACGGCGACGAACGCCATCGTCTTCCCTTCCCCGGCCAGGGCCTCGGCCGGACCGAAGAGCGAAGAAACATCGATCCCGGCGCTTTCGACGAGGCGGCGGCTGCCGACGAGAACGCGCTGCCCCGCCACGCGGCCCTCGACCCACATGCCCTCCAGCGCCCGGAAGTCCCCGGCGTTGTCGACCGGGGCGCCCTCGGCCCGGGCCCGCCGGACCACGGCTTGGGCCAGGGGGTGCTCCGAGCCGTTCTCGACAGAGGCCGCGAGCGAGAGGAGCGCCCGGGCATCGAAAGCCCGGGCGGGCAGGACGTCGGTCACCTCGGGCCGGCCGTTGGTCAGCGTCCCGGTCTTATCGAAGACGAACGTATCCACCCGGTGGACGGTCTCCAGGCTCTCCCCGCTCCGGATCAGGATGCCGCGCTCGGCGCCCCGGCCCGTCCCGACCATGATGGCCGTGGGCGTCGCCAAACCCATGGCGCACGGGCAGGCGATGATGAGCACGGCCACGAAATTGAGCAGGGCGAAGACGAGTCGCGGGGCCGGTCCGGCGAGGGCCCAGACGGCGAAGGTCAGGACGGCGAGAACGAGGACAGCCGGGACGAAACGGGCCGCGATGACGTCGGCCAGCCGCTGGATCGGCGCCTTGGTCCCCTGGGCCTCCTCGACCATCCGGATGATCCGGGCCAAGGCCGTGTCCGCGCCGACGCGAACGGCACGGAAGCGGAAGCTCCCCCACTTGTTCAGGGTGGCCCCGACGACCTCCTCCCCCGGCCCCTTGTCGACCGGAAGGCTCTCCCCGGTGATCATGGACTCGTCGACGGATGAGCGGCCTTCGAGGATGAGGCCGTCGACCGGGACCTTCTCGCCAGGCCGGACAACGAGAACGTCGCCGGCCCGGACCTCTTCGATGGCGACCTCGCGCTCGCCTTCGGGGCCCAGGATGTGGGCCGTGCGCGGCCGGAGACCCATGAGACGCCGGATGGCGTCGGAGGTCCGGCCTTTGGCCCGGGCCTCGAGCATGCGCCCGAACAGGATGAGGACGACGATGACGGCCGAGGTGTCGAAATAGACCTGCGGCTCGACGCCGGCCCGGCGGAAGAACCCGGGCAGGACGGTCGCCGCGGCGCTGAACAGGTAGGCCGCCGAGGTGCCCACGGCGACGAGGGTGTTCATGTTCGCGGTGCCGTGCTTGAGGGCGCTCCAAGCCCCCCGATAGAACCGGAGGCCGAGAACGACCTGGACCGGTGTCGCCAGGGCCCAGAGAACGAGAAAGCTCTGGAGGGGGGCTGGCACCCAAGGGAACCAGTGCCGCATGCTCCCGAGGAAGATCACCAGCGCCAGAAGCCCGCCCCAGACGACGGACACCCGCAGGGCCCGGTACTCCTTGTCCGCCCCGGCCGCGGCTTCCTCGGACGTGGCCGCGACGCCGTAGCCGGCGTCCCGAACGGCCTTGGCCAGCCGGCGCGGACCGACGAGGGCGGCGTCGTAAAGAACGGTCGCCCGCCCCAGGGCCAGGTTGACGTTCGCCTCCCGGACCCCCTCGACCTTTCGGAGGGCCCGTTCGATATTGGCCGCGCAGCTGGCACAGCTCATACCCGTGACCGAAAACTCGAACCGGACCGCCGGGCGTTCGCCGGCGGATACCCCTGATCTCAGGGCTGGAGCGTCCATTCCGCCCTCCTCCTCCGTGAATACCCGGGCCTCACGGCCACGGGGCCTCCCGCTCAGGCGTCTATCCGGGGGGTGCCGCCCTTCCCTTTCGTGTCGATGCCGAGAGGCACGTAGAGCGGACAGAAGCTGATGAACGTGGTGATGACGAAGATCGCTGCGAGGATGGCCAGGACCACGGCCGCAGTTCCCTTGAGAACGCCCGCGATGAGCAAGCCGGCGATGACCAGGGCGACGACCAGCCGAAGCAGCCTGTCCCAACGACCCATGTTCTTCTTCATGTGGACCTCCTTTTCATGTTCCGAATGATAACACTTTCTCCACTTTACCATAAATACTACTATTGTTGTAGTATATGCCGGCCGCCGGTTGCGTCAACGGGCCCTTTGTGTTACTATTTTGGCTCGCAACGACAAGGAGTTAGCCATGTCCGGACATTCCAAGTGGGCCTCTATCAAGCATAAAAAGGCCGCGACCGACTCCAAGCGCGGCAAGATCTTCACCAGGCTCATCCGCGAGATCAGCCTGGCCGCCCGGACCGGCGGCGGCGACCCCGACAAGAATGCCGCCCTGCGCAAGGCCATCAACGACGCCAAGGCCGCGAACATGCCCGCCGACAACGTCAAGCGGGCCATCATGAAGGGCACCGGCCAGCTCGAAGGCGCGGCCTACGAGGAAATGTCCTACGAAGGCTACGGCCCCGGCGGCGTGGCCATCTTCCTCCAGGCCGTCACCGACAACAAGAACCGAACGGTCTCCGAGATCCGGCATATCTTCCAGAAGAGCGGCGGTCAGATCAGCGAGAAGGGCTCGGTCGCCTGGATGTTCAAGCGCATGGGCTACATCGACGTCGAGAAAGCCAAAGCGTCCGAGGACATCCTCATGGACATCGCCCTGACCGCCGGCGCCGACGACTTCAAGGACGAGGGTTCCCTCTTCGAGGTCACGACCTCGCCAGAGAAGTACGAGGCCGTCCTCGAGGCCATCAAGAAGGCCGAGATCGAGATCGCCGCGTCCGAAGTCGGGTTCCTGCCCCAGAATTACGTCAAGGTCGAAGGCAAGGAGGCCCAGCAGGTCCTGCGGCTCGTCGAAGAGCTCGAGGACCACGACGATGTCCAGTCCGTCTCCTCCAACTTCGACATCTCCGAAGAGGAGATCGCCAGCTTCTCCCAGGCCGGGTGACGCCCGGCGCGATCCATGCGGGTCCTCGGGATCGATCCCAGCCTCCGGTCGACGGGGTTTGGGATCGTCGAAGAGGACTCCGGCCGCCTCGTCCCCGTCGCCTACGGCGTGATCAGGCCCACGGCCAAGCTCCCCCTGCATTTGAAGCTGGGCGAGATCAAGACCGAGCTCGAGGAGCTCATCCGGACCTATGCGCCGGCGGAAGCGGCCATCGAGAACCCCTTCTACGCCCAGAACATGAAGACCGCCCTTCTCCTGGGCCAGGTCCGGGGCGCGGTGCTCGTCGCCGTCGCGGCGACCGGCTGCGGCCTGGCCGAATACTCCGCGCTCGAGATCAAGAAGGCCGTCACGGGCTACGGCCAGGCCGACAAGGAGCAGGTCCTGACCATGGTCCGCGCGCTCCTCGGCCTGGACGACGACCGCATCCCGCTCGACGCCTCGGACGCCCTGGCCACGGCCATCTGCCATCTCAACGCCCGTCTCTACCAGATCAAGGTCGATGACAAGGAGCCGTCATGATCGCCTACATCAGGGGGACGCTCATCCACAAGACGCCCGGCCGCGTCATCGTCGACACGGGCGGTGTCGGCTACGCGGTGGCCATTCCCGTCTCGTCGTTCGTCCGGCTCGGTGAGATCGGGGGCACGGTCGAGCTCCACATCCACACCCACCTCTCCGACGATGCGCTGGCCCTCTACGGCTTTGTCGCCCAGGACGAGAAGGACATGTTCCTCAAGCTCGTCGGCATCTCGGGGATCGGCCCCAAGCTGGCCATGAACATCCTGTCGGGCATCGCGCCGGAGGACCTCGAGGACGCGGTCAAAGCGGGCGACGTGGCCCGCATCTCGCTCGTGCCCGGGATCGGCAAGAAGACGGCCCTGCGCATCACCATGGAGCTCCAGGACAAGCTGGAGAAGAAGGAGAGGCTCCTTTCGGCCAAGGGTTCGCCCGAAAAGGAGGATCTGCTCTCGGCCCTCCAGAACATGGGCTTCCGGCTCAAGGAGGCCGAGCGGGCCGTCGACCAGACCCTCGCCGCGAACAAGCCCGGGACCGAGTTCGAGAAGCTCCTCCGCGAGTGCTTGAGGCGACTGGCCAAATTATAGGGACAGTCCCCTGCGGGGACAGTCCCTCTCCTGGTCATGACCTTGTCCTTGCGCTTCTCTTGAATTAGAATAGCCCAGAGCGAAGAACGATGCCCGCTATCCTGAGCCCCATCCGCACGAAGGAAGACGTCCTGTTCGAGGACAGCCTCCGGCCGAGGACGTTCGACGAGTTCGTCGGCCAGGAGAAGGTCAAGGCCAACCTGCGGGTCTTCATCCAGGCGGCCCGCAAGCGCGACGAGCAACTCGACCACGTCCTCCTCTACGGCCCGCCCGGTCTGGGCAAGACCAGCCTGGCCTACCTCATCGCCAAGGAGATGGGCGTCGGCATCAAGCCCACGGCCGGCCCGGTCATCGAGCGGACCGGCGACCTCTCGGCCATCCTGACCAACATGCAGACCAAAGAGGTCCTCTTCATCGACGAGATCCACCGCCTCCAGCCTTCGGTCGAGGAGATCCTCTATTCGGCCATGGAGGACTTCAGCCTCGACATCGTCATCGGCCAAGGGCCGGGCGCCCGAAGCCACAAGCTCAAGATCAAGAAGTTCACCCTCATCGGCGCGACGACCCGGGCCGGCCGCATCACCGCGCCCCTGCGCGGCCGGTTCGGCATCATCCACCGCCTCGACTACTACCGGGACGAGGATCTCCAAAAGGTCATCCAGCGCTCGGCTAAGATCCTCAAGGTCAAGATCGACGACGCCGGGGCCGGCGAGATCGCGCTGCGCTCGCGGGGCACGCCGCGCGTCGCCAACCGCCTGCTGCGCCGGGTCCGCGACTACGTCGACGTCAAGGGCGACGGGATCATCACGGCCAAAGAGGCCCAGCGGGCCCTGGACATGATGGAGGTCGATGCCCTGGGCCTTGACGACGTCGACCGCAAGATCCTCTCGACCATCATCGAGAACTTCGGCGGCGGGCCGGTCGGCATCGGCACCATCGCCGCGGCCATCGACGAGGAGAAGGACACCATCGAGAGCATCTACGAGCCCTTTCTCATGCGCATCGGCTTCCTCGACCGGACCATCCGCGGCCGGGTCATCACGCCCAAGGCCTTCGCTCACCTGGGCTATGCGTACCGCGAGCCCGGACAGCGCGGCAAAACCAAGGCCGTCGGCCAGAAGAAGCTGTTCAAGGACTGAGGACGCCCCTGCCCGACCGGCCATGACCTCCGGCAAACCGCTGCGCGTTTCGGATTTCGACTACGGTCTCCCGACGGAGTTCATCGCCCAGCACCCCCTCCCCCACCGCGACGACTCGCGGATGATGGTCGTCGACAGGAAGTCCGGGACGATCCGCCATGCCCGGTTCCGGGAGTTCTCGGACGCCATGAGCGCCGGCGACGTCCTGGTCCTCAACGACACGAGGGTCCTGCCGGCCAAGCTCTGGGGCACGAGCGGCGAGGCGAAGATCGAATTCCTGTTCATTCGGGAAACCGGACCGGGCTCCTGGGAGGTCCTGTGCCGGCCGGCTAAAAGGGTCCGCCAGGATGACACCGTCCTGTTCCCGGGCGGGGTCGAGGCCTCGGTGGCCGGGCTCGCCGAGGAGGGCCGGCGCATTCTCGGCTTCGGGAAGACCGACGTCCGCGCCCTTCTTCACGGCGCCGGCTATGCGCCTCTGCCGCCCTATATCAAGCGGGCCCGGCAGGACGAGACCACGAGACCCGGGGACATCGACCGGTATCAGACGGTCTTCGCGAAAAAGGAAGGCGCCGTCGCCGCTCCGACCGCCGGGCTCCACTTTACGGAAGAGATCCTCCGCGGGCTCAAGGCCGGGGGCGTCGACATCCGCCGCGTCACCCTCGACGTCGGCCTGGCCACCTTCCAGCCCGTCCGGGCCGCGGTCGTCGAAGATCACAAGATGCTCGAAGAGATTTATTCCGTCACGCCGGCTGTGGCCAGGGCCGTCAACGCCGCCAAGACGGAAGGCCGGCCCGTAACGGCCGTCGGTACCACGGTCGTCCGCACGCTCGAAAGCGCCTGGCAAGATGGCGAAGTCCGCCCGGGCCGGCGGACCACCTCGCTTTTCATCACGCCCGGCTTCGAGTTCCATGTCGTCGACCGGCTTCTGACCAACTTCCACCTGCCCCAATCGACCTTATTGATGCTCGTCTCCGCTTTCGCCGGATACGATCTTGTCATGAAGGCCTACCGCGAGGCCGTCCGCGAGCGCTACCGCTTCTTCTCCTACGGCGACTGCATGCTCATCGAGTGAGACGCCTGTCGCCTCCGGCTCTCGCCGGTCCTGTAGCGCCCCGATCGCCGGCCTATTTGACCGGATCCCGCTTCCCGTCCCAGGTCAGCGTCCGGCCCGGACCGGGGGCCGCCTCCCGGCTCTCCTCCCGATAGCGCGCGACGAACGGCCGGCCCTTATCGGACTTGATCCGGGCGATCACGAGCCTCCCGTCCTTCCAAGACAGGTCGACTTCGAAGCCGCCGCGGGCCCGGAGTCCCGTCACCTCGCCGTCGGGCCAGGCCGCCGGCAGGGCCGGCAGGAGCTTGAGGACATACCGCTCCCCCTCCCTGAGATGGCTCTGCAGCAGCATCTCGGCGATGCCGGCCGTGGCCCCGAAGTTGCCGTCGATCTGGAACGGCGGATGGGCGCAGAAGAGGTTCGGATAGGTGCCCCCGGCGTTGGTCATGTTGACGTCCGTGCGATCCACAGGCCGGAGCAGGTTCTTCAGGAGCCGATAGGCGCGGTCACCGTCCTCGAGCCTGGCCCAGAAGTTGACCTTCCAGGCCAGCGACCAGCCCGTTCCGATATCCGTTCTGGCCTCCAGGCTCTTTCTCGCGGCGGCCGCGAGATCGGGCGTCTTGAAAGGATCGATCTGGTTGCCGGGATGGAGCATGTAGAGATGGGAGACGTGACGGTGGGTCGGCTCGACCTCTATGAATTCCTGCCGCCACTCCATCAGCCGGCCGTCCGAGCCGATCCCCGGCCGGGCCAGGTTCGCGAGAGCCGCCTCGATCCGAGGCAGCAGCGGGTCCTTGTCCCCGACGACGGCCGCGGCCGCGAGCACGTTGGCGAAGATCTCGTGGACAACCTCCTGGTCGTGCGAGGGCCCCATGCTCATCTGGGCCGTGGAGCCGTCGGGGGCGATGAACGAGTTCTCGGGCGAGGTGGCCGGGCCGGACACGAGCTCCCCTGAGACCGGGTCTGTCACCAGCCAGTCGAGGTAGAACTTCGCCGACCCCAGCATGATGGGATAGACGCGCTCCAGGTAGCCCCGGTCGAGCGTGTAGAGGTAATGGTCCCACAGGTGCTGGCACAACCAGCCTCCCGCGCCGACGTGCAGGCCCCAGCCCGGATGCTCGCCCGGGGCGGTGAAGCCCCAGACGTTGGTGATGGGATGGACGCACCAGCCGCCGGTCTTGTACTGGACGGCCGCAGTCCTCCGGCCCGGCGCGACCAGCGATTCGATGAGCTCGGTGAGCGGGCCGTAGCATTCGGCGAGATTGGTCAGGTCGGCCGGCCAGTAGTTCATCTGGACGTTGATGTCCGTGTGGTAATCGCAGTTCCAGGGCGTTTGGATCTTGTTGGCCCAGAGCCCCTGAAGATTGGCCGGGAGCGATCCCTCGCGCGAGGACGAGATCAGGAGGTACCGCCCATATTGAAAATAGATCTCCTGGAGACGGAGGTCGTCGGGACGGTCTTTCTGGCCCTTCAGCCGGGCGTCCGTGGGCACCGCGTCGACGGCGCCGTCCGACAATCTCAAACGGACCTTTCCGAAGAGATGCGAGAAATCGTCGACATGCCTTTTCAGCAAGGCCGGGTAAGACCGCGAAGCGGCCCGCTCGAGCTGGGTCCGTGAGGTGAGCAGCGGGTCGCTGCCCTTGTAGAGGGGGTATTCGAGCTTGTGGTCGGTCGCGGCCGTCAGGATCAGGAAGACCTCGTCCGCGTCCCTGACCTCCACGAGATCGTTGGAACAGGCGGTGCGTCCGCCCCTGGCCACGGCCTTCAGCCGGGCGGCATAGCGGAGCCCG
>JAPKZE010000283.1 GCA_026393955.1 Candidatus Aminicenantota bacterium | reverse complement strand
GACGCAGAAGCCGCAGAAGCTGCAGCGGTCGAGCTTCCAGTCGAACTTCACCGGCCTCATGAACTTGGCCCCCTCCTCCTTCTTTCCCTCGATGTCGAAGCAGGCCGTTCCGCAGGCCCGCTGGCAGGCCTTGCAGGCGATGCATAGCGGCTCCCCGGCGTAGTCGCGGTGGAGCCGGAGGAGGCCGCGGAAGCGCTCCGCCGGCTCTTTGACCTTCTCGGGGTACTCGATCGTGACCTTGCGGCTGAAGTAGAGCCGGAGCGTCACCAGGAGGCCGCTCAGCATATCGACCAGGAAGAACGACTTGAGGAACCGCCCCAGCCTCTTCATATGAGGTACCTCACCAGGACGACGGAGGTACCTCACCAGGACGACGACGAGAAGATTGACGAGGGCCAGCGGGATGAGCCACTTCCAGACCAGGCGGATGAGCGAATCGAAGCGGTAGCGCGGGAAGGTGGCCCGGATCCAGACGTAGAGATAGAGGAAGAACATGATCTTGACGAGATACCAGACGAAGCCGGGCACGACGTCGAGGAAGGCCAGGGCCTTGACGCTCGGGAAGGGCGCGAGCCAGCCGCCGAAGAAGAGGATGACGACGAGCGAGGAGACGAGCACCATGTGGGCGTATTCGGCCATGTAGAAATAGGCGAACTTCATGCCCGAATACTCGGTGTGGTAGCCGGCGACGAGCTCCGACTCGGCCTCGGGCAGGTCGAAAGGCGCGCGGTTCGTCTCGGCCACGGCCGAGATCCAGAAGACGACGAACGACACGGGCATGAGGAAACCGTACCAGACGCCCGAGGCCTCCTGCCGGCGGACGATCTCGACCAGGTCCATGGACCGGGCCGCGAAGGCGACCGTCAGGACGGTCAGGCCGAGCGGGATCTCGTAGCTCAGGACCTGGACGACCGAGCGCAGGGCGCCCATGAGCGGGTATTTGGAGTTCGCGGCCCAGCCGCCGAAGATGACGCCGAAGACGGAGATGGACGACAGGCCGAGGACGATGAGCAGGCCCACCGGGCTTTCGGCGATCCACAGGGTCAGCGTGTAGGCGCCGATCCGGATGGGCTCACCGAGCGGGAGGAAACAAAAAGCGAGAAGCGAAGAGGCCATCACCAGAACGGGCGAGATCCCGAACAGCAGCTTGTCCGCCTGCCGCTGCCGGATGTCTTCCTTGAAGAAGAGCTAGACGGCGTCGGCGACGGGCTGGGCCAGCCCCTGGAAGCCGACGCGGTTGGGCCCCAGCCGCAGCTGCATCAGGGCGACGACGCGGCGCTCGAGCCAGATCATGACCACGACCATGACCATGGGATAGAGGATGACAGCCACGATCTTGCCCACGGGGATGAGGACGTCGGCGACGAAGGGCGTCACTTGTCGATCTCCCCGAGGACGATGTCGAGCGAGCCGAGGATGCCGACGACATCGGAGAAGAGATTCCCCCGGCACATGTGGTCGAGCGCCTGGAGGTTGATGAACGAAGGCGACTTCATCTTGACCCGTTCGGGCCTGTCCGAACCGTTCGACCGGACGGTGAAGCCGAGAACCCCCTTGGGGGCCTCGATCGTGTGGAACACCTCGCCCGGGGCGATCTTGAGGACCCGCGGCACCTTGGCCGTGAACTCGCCCTCCGGAAGCCCGTCCAGGGCCTGGCGGACGACACGGATGCTCTGGCAGATCTCCTCGAGGCGGACGAGGTAGCGGTCGTAGACGTCGCCGTTCGCGCCGAGGGGGACGTCGAAATCGAAGTCGTCGTAGGACGAATAAGGGAGGTCCTTGCGCATGTCCCAGGCGACGCCGCTGGCCCGGAGCGACGGCCCGGTCAGGCCGTAGTCGATCGCGTCGGTGGCCGAGATGCGGCCGACTCCGACCGTCCGCTCCTTCCAGATCCTGTTCTCGTCGAGCAGCGCCCGGACGTCCTCGAGCCGCCGGGGGACCTTTTCGAGGACGGCGCGGATGCGCGAGACGAGCGGGGCGTCGAGGTCGCGAACGGCCCCGCCGATGCGGATGCCGTGGATGGTCAGACGGGCGCCGCAGTACTCCTCGAAGATGTCGAGGACGTCTTCGCGGGCCTGGAAAGCATAGAGGAGGACCGACATGGCCCCGATGTCGTTGGCCATGAATCCCGCCCAGGCGAGATGGGAGGCCAGGCGCTGGAGCTCGGCCAGGACGACGCGGATGTAGCGGGCCCGCCTCGGCACCTCGATCCCGGCCAGCTTCTCGACGGCCAGGCAGTAGCCGAGGTTGTTCGACAGGGAGGCGATGTAGTCCAGGCGGTCGGTCAGGGGCACGACCTGGGTGTAGGTCAGGCTCTCCCAGAGCTTTTCCATGCCCCGGTGGAGGTAGCCCAGAACGGGCTCGACGCCGAGGACGACTTCGTTGTCGACGGCGAGCTTCAGGCGGAGCACCCCGTGCGTGCTGGGGTGCTGGGGCCCCATGTTGAGATCGTACTCTCTAAGCTCCACCGTTCCTCCCGGCCAGCGGAAAGTCTTTGCGCAGGGGATGTCCCTCGAATTCGTCGGGCATGTAGATGCGGCGGAGGTCCGGGTGACCCTCGAATCGGACGCCGAACATGTCGAAGGCTTCGCGTTCGGCCCAGTCGGCGGAGCGGTAGAGGGGGACGGCCGAGGCCAGGCTCTCGCCCTCCCCGACGTCCACAGCTACCCGGGCCCGGAGCGCGCCCGGGAACTTGTAGAGCCTGTAGACGACGGTAAAGCGCTGGCCTCCTTCGCCGGCCGATCCGAGGTTGTCGAAGACGACGAGGTCCTCGAAGGCGTTGAAGCCGCCCTCCTCCTTGAGGAAGCGCAGGGCGGAGGCCAGGGCGTCCTTCGAGAGCCGGACCGAGAGCTCGCCCTTGTCGACGGCGCCCGCGAGGACGGCGCCGGCGAACCGCCCGGAGAGGGCCGCCAGGGCTTCGCGGAGCTCGGGCCGGTCAGCTGGGTCTTCGGGCATCGGGATCGAGGATCTCCTTGGTCGGATGGCTGCGGGCGATCTTCTCCTGGAGGGTCATCAGGCCGTGGATGAGGCCCTGCGGCGTCGGCGGGCATCCGGCGACGTAGACGTCGACGGGGATGATCTTGTCGACTCCCTGGAGGACCGAATAGGTCGGGAACGGCCCGCCGCCGATGGCGCAGTTGCCCATGGCCATGGCCCACTTCGGATCGGGCATCTGGTCCCACAACCGGCGCAGGACCGGGGCCATCTTGTTCGTCACCGTGCCGGCGACGATGAACAGGTCGGCCTGGCGCGGCGAGGCCCGGAAGAGCTCCATGCCGAAGCGGGCGATATCGTAGCGGGCGGCGGCCGTGGCGATCATCTCGATGGCGCAGCAGGCCAGGCCCGAGCCGAACGGCCAGAGCGAGTTCTTCTGGGCCCAGGTGATGAAGTCGTCGGCCTTGGTCAGGAGGAACGGGGCCTTCTCGAAGCCGTCACTCATCGCCCCTCCGGAACTCCAGGGCCCCGGCCCGCCAGGCGTAGACGTACCCGATGAGGAGGATGGCCAGGAAGACGAGGACCTCGACCAAGCCGAAGAGGCCGAGCTTGTCGTGGACGACGGCCCAGGGGAAGAGGAAGAAGGTCTCGACCTCGAAGACGATGAAGACGAGGGTCAGGAGGTAGAACCGGATGGAGGTCGTCTCGCG
>JAPKZE010000427.1 GCA_026393955.1 Candidatus Aminicenantota bacterium | reverse complement strand
TCTCCGGGCACATGCTCCGCCAATCGCTCATGGGCTCGGACCTGTCGTACGAGGACTTGATGGAGGACCCGCGCCTGGCCTCGCTCTACGCGGCCGCGGTCGCCGGGGAGGAGACTTACCAGGACCGGCCATGCTGGGTGCTCGACCTCGTCTCGCGCGGCGAGGACATCGCCTACTTCAAGCGCAAGATCTGGGTGGACAAGGAGCGCTCCGTCGTCCTGCGCGAGGAGCGCTTCGCCAAGAGCGGCAAGCTCCTCAAGACGACCGAGGTCAAGAGCGTCGACCGGCAAGGCGGCCGCTGGGTGCCGAACCGGATCGTGTTCAAGGACGCGCTGAAGGAGGGGGCGGGCACCGAGTTCGTGCTCGAGTCGATCGAGTTCGACGCGGCCATCCCCGACCACGTCTTCACCAAAGCCTCATTACGGTGACACACAACTAAATACACTTAATTGGGCGAAAGGAGGCCGGATGAACGACGAGACAGGCGGACGTAAGCTAAGCCCCCGCTTCCACGGGTTCCTGACCTTGCTGCTTCTCCTGGCATCGCTCCTGATCGGCCTCGTGGGCATCGCCCTCAAAGCGGCCCTGCCGGCGGTCCTCTACGCCCTGATGATCGTCCTTGGACTGCCGGCCATCGTCTATCTTTTTTGCGGGAAATGCGTCAGCCGCGGCGAAGCCTGTCTCATGGTCTGGCCCGGCCGCCTGAGCCTGCGCCTGCCGCCGAGAAAGACCGACACCTACACGAAGCGGGATTTCGTCGGCATCCTGGCCGTGCTCATCCTGCTGGCCAATTTCCCCCAGTACTGGCTCTGGCAGACCAAGCCCCTCTTCATCGTGTTCTGGGTCCTCATCCTGGCCGCTCACGCCGAGGTCAACTTATTCGTTTGCAAGGCCTGCGACAACTGCCGCTGCCCCATCCACAAGCGCTTCCACCGGAAATCGCCCTGATGTGGTGTCCCCGATCTAGACCGTCGTCTTCTTCTTGATCAGCCCCAGCTTCCGGCCCATCTTGAGCAGGCCCCGGCCCATGCCCGAGAGCTCGATGACCGCGGCCGGGTCGTCCCATTTCTGCTCCCGCTTGATCCTTTCGTAGTTCCGGATCTCCGGCAGCATGGCGATGACGAAGAAGACGTTGACGACCACCGCGTAGATGACATACGCCGCGTTGTGCGTCTTGAAGAAGACCCAGGGGATGAGGAGAAGGACCCCGGCCATGTAGGCCGCGAGGACGTCCCGCAGCACGGCCAGCCCGAGAAACATGCCGCCGAGCGAGCAGATGAGGAAGCCGACCCAGTCGATGACGAGGAACCCGCCGTAGATGGCCGAGATCCCCCGGCCGCCCTTGAACCTGTAGTAGACGGGCCAGATGTGCCCGGCGACGCCGGCCGCCGCCGCGACGAGGAAATACGGCTCGGCCGGCCAGATCTTTCGCAGCGCGACCGCCGGGATGACGATCTTGAGCATGTCCAGGACATAGGTCAGGAAGCCCCACCCGGAGCCGATGTGATGGGAGACCCAGGAGGCGCTGACCGTGCCCAGTGTGAGCGTCTTGTCGCTGCCCTCGAGGCCGACCTCGAACGTGTCGGTGATCTTCGTCGACGGGGAGACGACCCGGGTGACGATCCGGGCCATGGACACGGCCCCGATGAGGTAGCCGCCGACGGCCGCCGCGATGACGATCAAGGGATGCATAAACGCCTCCTTACGCCTTCTCGTCGGGACGGAGATAGACGCGTCCGGCCGTGCCGTCGACCATGACGGCCTGGCCGTCGCGGATGAGACGGGTCGCGTTCCCGACGCTGACCACCGCCGGGATCCCGAACTCCCGGGCGATGATCGACGTGTGGGACAGCTGGCCGCCCGACTCGGCGACGATGCCCCCGATGCCGGAGAGGATGGGCAGCCAGCCGACGTCGGTGAAGGGCACGATCAGGATGTCCTCCGCGCCGAGCCCGCCGCCCTCGAGCGCGGGATCGTGGACGATCCGGGCCCGGCCCTTGCGCACGCCCGCGCTGGCGCCGATCCC
The DNA here is from genome assembly GCA_026393955.1 of Candidatus Aminicenantota bacterium. Classification (GTDB taxonomy): domain Bacteria; phylum Acidobacteriota; class Aminicenantia; order Aminicenantales; family Saccharicenantaceae; genus RBG-16-66-30. The sequence goes on along the minus strand of JAPKZE010000427.1, from coordinate 204 downwards.
TGTCAGGTACGTGAGGCCCTCGGCGGTCGGGCTGGCCAGGTGCGGCAGCTCTCCGCCGCAGAGGGTGTCGGGGGGATCGAGGGACTCGTGCTCGGCCAGCTCGGTTTTTCTCTCGGCGACCCGTTGAGCGGCCGTGCCGCCCTGGCCCGGACCGTAGCCGAGCGTCCCCGCCCGCTCGAGCTCGTCCTCATAGAGGAAAAAAAC
>JAPKZE010000414.1 GCA_026393955.1 Candidatus Aminicenantota bacterium | reverse complement strand
TTCGGGGGGCCCCTGCAGAAACTGGGGGCCTGGCTGAGGCTGACCCGAGGGGAGACGGGCAACTTCAGGCTGGGACTGGCGCTCGGCCTGCCCGCTTGGATCGTCCTGATCGTCCTGGCCTTCCTGCACGGGCCGGGGCTCGCGGTTTTTTCTCTGCCTTGGATCGGCGTCCATGTCCGCCTCCTGCTGGTCATTCCCCTTTTCTTCGCCTGCGAGAAGTTCGTGGGCCCCGTCATCGCCGAATTCGCCCACAACCTCCGGGAATCCCGGCTGGTCGCCGAGAGCGAATGGCCGGCCCTGGCCACGATCATCCGCCGCGTCCGTTGGCTGGCGAACGGCTGGGCGGCCGAGCTCCTTCTCTTTCTCCTGGCGTTCGGGCCGCCGCTTTACGAGGCCATCGCCGGGCTGCCGGCGGGGACGCTGAACTGGTCTACCGTCACGGGCCAGACCGACATCATGTCGGCCTCGGTCGGCGGCTGGTATCTGACATACTGCATGCCGCTCTTCCGGTTCCTGGCGTTCCGCTGGCTCTGGCGGCTGGGTCTCTGGTGGTACTTCCTCTGGCGGCTGAAAAAGCTCGATCTTCAGCTCGTCGCGACCCATTCCGACGGCGCGGGCGGGCTGGGCTTCCTGGCGGTCGTGCAGGAGCACTTCGTCCCCCTGGTCCTGGCCATCTCGGGCGCTTTTTCGGCCTCCTTTGCGGAAGCTATCCTCCAGGGCAATATGAAGATCGAGTACCTCTACACCCTGGTCCCCGGGGTCCTGATCCTCGTCTTCGGGCTCTTTATCGGTCCGCTCGTCCTGTTCACCCGCAGGCTCTGGGATTGCCGTGTCGACGGGCTGGACAAATACATGGCCATGGCCTCCCGCTATGTCCAGGCGTTCGAACGCAAGTGGATCCGTGACGCGGAGCCGACCGGCGATTCGCAGCTGGGCACGTCGGACCTGCAGTCGCTGGCCGATCTCACGAACAGCATGAACGTCGTGCGCGGCATCCGGATGGTCCCCGGCGGCCCGAGGCTCGCGCTATGGTTGGCGGGCTCCGTGATCGGGCCGATGCTGCCGCTCGTCCTCCTGAAGTACCCCGTCGACGAGGTCGCCAAGGTCCTGTTGAAAGCGCTCATCGGACTTTAGCCCCGCCCTGATTTGAAACAAGCCGGGGGGCGTGGTATATTAAACGGACTTACTTCCTGATCCATAGGGTTCTCCATATGACCATTGCGCGCAAAAGGAAGCCGTCTTCCCGGGCCGGCTGGACCGGGGAGGAGAGGCGCTCCGAAGCCCGCTTCGAGGCTCTGCTGTTCGATATCTCCACGCGGTTCATCGCCCTTCCGGTCGACCGCATCGCCGACGAGATCCTCCGGGCCCAGCAGGAGGTCTGCGAATGCCTGGGCCTCGACATCTCCTCGATGTGGGAGATGCCCCCTGGCGACCCGACCGCAGTGCTGTCGACGCACGTCTACGTGCCGCCCGATTATCGGGTCCCGGTGCTTGAAATGGACGCGCGGGATTTCTTCCCCTGGTCCATGAGCCGGCTGTTCCGGGGCGAAACCGTCGTTCTTTCCCGGATGTCAGACATCCCCCCCGAGGGTGCGCGCGATCTCGAGATCTACCGCTATTATAAGATCCATTCGGCCGTCTCCTTTCCCCTCGCCGTGGGCGGGGGGCCGATATTCGGGGTGGCGTCGTTCAACACGTTCCGGAAGCCGCTGACCTGGACGGCCGATCTCATCGACAAGCTGGGGCTCGTCGCCCAGGTCTTCGGCAACGCGATCTACCGCAAGAGGATCGACCTGAAGCTCCGGGAGAACGAAGCCCGCTATCGGGGCCTCTTCGAGGACTCCCTCGAGGGTATTTATCGGACCTCTCCCGCAGGCAAGGTCCTGTTCGTCAATCCGGCCATGGCCGGGATGCTGGGGTACGATTCCCCTGAAGACGTCCTGCGGTCCGTTACGGATCTGGCCGGACAAGTCTGGGCGGACCCGGAAGAGCGCGCCCGCTTCATCCACAGGCTCGAGAAGGAGGGCGCGGTCCGGGCCTACGAATGCCGGTTTAAACGAAAGGACGGGTTTCCGGTCTGGGTGTCGATCAGCGTCCTTCCCATGCGCGGCCCGGGCGGACAGATCGCCCATTTCGACGGGTTCGCCGACAATATCGAAGAACGCAAGAGCACGGAGCTGGCCTTGGCCGATAGCGTTAAGCGCTACCGGACTCTTTTCGAAGTCGCTCCGGCCGGCATCATCGTGGTCGGGTTGGACGGGCGTGTTCTCACGGCGAATTCCCTCCAGGCCAGCCTTTACGGCTACGACTCTCCCCGGCAGCTCGAGGGACTTTTTACGCCGCATTTCGTTGCCGAGAAGGACCGTGAGCGCGCCTCCCTGAACATGAAGAGCCTGTTGCAGGGAAAGGAGTTGGGCGAGCGGTCCTACACCGCTGTGCGCCGCGACGGGTCCGAGTTCGCCGTGGAGGTGACATCGGTGGCCCTGCGGGGGCCCCACGAGGAGCTTCAAGGATATCTCTGCCTGACCCGCGACATCACCAAGAGCCAGCAGGACGAAATGGAGCGGACCGAGCTGCGTCTCGAGCGGACGCATCTGGCCCGCGTCCTGACGGTGGACGAGATCTCCACGTCTCTGGCCCACGAGATCAACCAGCCTCTGGGGGCGATCCTGAACAATGCCGAGGCGGCCCGGATCCTGCTGGCCCAGGGGCCAGACAAGGCCTTGGAAGTTCCCGAGATCGTCGAGGATATCATCCAGGACGCCCGGCGGGCGGGGGATATCATCCGCAAAGTGCGCCGGGTCCTGAAGAAGAGCGATGCCCTGTTCGAGCGCCTGCCGGTCAACGGTCTGATCGGGGAAACCCTGGAGATCGTACAGAACAACCTCATATTGAACAACGTTACGCTCAGGACGGAGCTTGCGCCGGACCTCGCCGATGTCGGGGGGGACAGGGTGCGTTTGCAGCAGGTCGTGCTGAACCTGGTGACGAACGCCCTGGACGCGATGAAAGAGGCGCCCTCGAAGGTCTTGACGCTCCGGTCCGCGATGGACGGTCCGGACACCGTCAGGGTGAGCGTGGGGGATTCGGGGCCGGGCGTCGCCGAGGCCCATCAGGGGTCGGTGTTCCAGCCGTTCTTCACGACGAAGAGAGGCGGCTTGGGGTTGGGGCTGTCCATCTGCCGCTCGATCATCGAGGAACACGAGGGGCGGATCTGGCAGGTCCAAGATCCGGGCGGAGGGGCGATCTTCTCGTTCTCCCTCAAAGCCTGGCGAGACCAGCGCGCCTGAGGGCCCGTCAAGGGGCCGGGGTCCCGGTCGGTCCTTGGGACTAAGGTCCCATAGACACGGGCTCCCCCTTCTGGCAAACTGCGGTCGAAGCCAGACCATGGAAATGATCTGTTCGAATTTTTGGATCGTCGACGACGACCTGTCGTTCGGAAAGTCCCTGCGACGAATGCTGAACGCCCGGGGGATGGCCGCCGAATATTTCGGGTCGGCTCAGTCGTTCCTCGATTCCGTGCCTCCGGGCCAATCCGGCTTAGCGATCGTCGATATCCACATGCCCGTCCTCGACGGATTTGGGCTTTTGAAGAAGATGCGCGATCTGCGCTACGAAATGCCGGTGATCATCGTCACCGGGCACGCCGACAACGACGCCAGGGACCGGGCCATGCAGAGCGGGGCGGGCGGCTTTTTGCGGAAGCCGTTCTCCGAAGAATCCCTGATGGAGCTGGTCGGCAAGCTGGAGGGGGACCGATCCGCCGCCTAGCCCGCATCCTCCGCGTCCCTCCCGCCCTGGCCGCGGCGGGATGGTTCCTGTCCGCCCTCGTCCTGTCCCCCCTCTTTGCCCAAGAGACGCCCAACCCCGCCGAGGGCCTGACCGTCAAGGAGATCCGGTTCGAGGGGCTCAAGCGGACCCAGGAATTCGTCGTCACGCGCGAGCTTGTCTCGCGCGTCGGCGAGCCGTACCGCGATGAGAACGTTGCCAAGGAGAAGATCCGGCTCGAGCGGCTGGACATCTTCGTCGACATCCAGGTCGAGGCCGCCGTCGAGGGGAACGAGGTCGTCCTGACCTACCGCTTTGTCGAGATCCTGAAGTTCATGCCGTCCCTGGGCGTTCAGATCACCGACGAGAACGGCATCTCCGTCGGGGTCGGCATCAAGGTGCCGAATGTCCGCGGCCGCGACGTGTCCTTCTCCGGCCGGGTCATGGGCGGCGGGTCCGCCCTCGGGCAGATCGTCGTCCAGAATCCCTGGTTCATCGGCAACCGCATCGGCTACAGCTTTGAATATTACTATCGGGACCGGCAGAACCTCGTCGCCGACTTCCTCGAGACCTCCCACGAATTTGTGCTGGACGTCAACGCGCCCCTCAGCGAGTACTGGCGTTTCGGAGGCAACTTCAACTACCTGGACGTCCGGAGCGACCGGGACGGCGTCACCCTTTCTCCGGACAATCAGGACCAGGTGACCCGGTTCGGTCTCTACGTGGCCTATGACAGGAAGGACGCATACGTCGGCACGCACGAGGGCTGGTATGCCGAGGCCCGGCTGTCGCAGGAGTTCCGGATCTTCGAGAACTCCAGCAACTTCACCCAGCTCGACCTGGACATTCGGCGCTACCAGCCCCTCCCGTTCGGGGACCGGCACACGCTGACGGCCACGACCCTCCTCACCCTGAGGACAGGCGTGCCCGGGACGGACATCGCCTCCTGGCAGAACTTCGGCATGGGCGGGACCAACACCGTGCGCGGCTGGGAGTACGCCTCGCTCGTCGGGAAGAACCAGCTCATCGGCACCCTCGAGTATTCGTTCACCCTGCTGAAGGCCCGGCTCATCAATCTCCCGTTCCGCCTCCGTTACCGGGGCGGGCTCCAGCTCTGCGTGTTCGGGGACGCGGGCACGGTCTGGGACGATGGGAGCGCCTTCGACTCCCAGAACTTCATCGCCGGCTGGGGCCTGGGTCTCCGTCTCCTCGTCCCGATCGTCGGCATGGTCCGGCTGGACGTCGCCTGGGGGGGAGGGAGCGGGTACGGCGCGATGTTCCACATCGGGGCCTACGAGAAGGCGGTCATGGCCCGGCGGCGGGTCAGATAGGAGTCGATGATGAAAAAGGTGTTCATCGCGATGGCCGCTCTGGCCCTGGCGGTCCTTCCGGCGGCCGGAGCCGGCCAGCAGAACATCAGCATCGGGATCAGGTTCGGCCTGGCCCTCGACGCTTCGAAATACGACGCGCTGCCCTTCGAGCTCGAGAACGACCTCGGTGCGACGTACGGGCTGTGGCTGGGCATCCGGCAGGGCCACATCGGGGCGGAAGTCGGATATTTCCACGCCGAGCGCTCGCTCACGCCGAAGGCCGAGGCGCCGCCGGAGCTCGAAGCGACCACGTTCCGGCTGAACTCGTTCTCCTTCAATCTCCTCTATTATCCGTTCCTGTCGTCCACCTTGCAGCCGTACGTGACCGGAGGCTACGGCTATTACCGGGTCAATTTTGTCGACTACGACGAGGACCGCAGCAGCGGCTTCAACCTGGGCGCCGGCCTGGACCTGCTCCTTTTTCCGAAGCTCTCGATGGCCCTCGAAGCGCGCTACCAATGGGTCACTTTTACCTTCGCTGAAAGCCCGTTGGACTCCCAGACCTGGACCGCGACCTTCGGCCTGAACTACCACTTCTAGCCCGGAAAATGGGACTTAGGTCCCATTGACGCTCGGCCGGGGATATGTCATATATAGCGGACTAATGAGTCTATCGATAAGGAGAGAACTATGAAAAGAACCCTCATCTTCCTGCTGATCGTCGCCGCGGCCGCGATCGCCGCTTACGCCCAGGCCACGACCCCCCCGGCCGCCGCCAACCAGGAGACCTACCTGGAGCTGCTGAAGAGCGACCTCAAGACCCAGAAAGTGGCCGTCATCACCGAGGCGATGGCCATGACCGACGCCCAGTCCGCCATCTTCTGGCCCATCTACCGGAAATATGACGCCGAGCTGACCACCCTCAACGACACGAGGCTCGCGGTCATCAAGGACTTCGCCGCGAACTACGAGTCGATGACCCCGGCCAAGGCCGACGAGCTGACGAACAAGACCTTCGCCTTCTTCGAGGGCCGGCTCAAGCTCCAGAAGACGTACTACAAGGAATTCTCCAAGGCCCTGGGCCCGGTCCTTGCGGCCAAGTACATGCAGGTCGAGCGGTCGATCAACACCGTGTTCGACTTCCAGATCATGTCCCAGATCCCGCTCGTCAAGTGACGGGCGCAAGTCGTCTGGGTCGGTCACTTTGAGAACGGCAAGATCGGCCTTCGGGCCGTGGGTTGTTCTGGCCGTTCTGGGGCTCTGCCTGGCGGCGCCGGCCTTCGCTCAGTCGGGCGACCCGGCCCCGGCCGGCTGGCGGGTGGAGATCACCCCTTACGTGTGGATGCCGGGGGTCACGGGAGACATCCAGGCCGGCGACTCGAGCGCGTCGATCGGCGCGTCCTTCTCGGACATCCTGAGCTCCCTGGATTTCGCGCTGATGGGCGCGCTGCAGGTCCGCAAAGGCCGCGTGGGCTTCCTTCTTGACGGGATGTACGCCCGGCTCACGAAGGACGGGGAGGCGACCGGGATCGCCGGACGGACCGTTCGCGGCGAGCTCGTCTCCCAGATCTATTCGTTGGCCGTGTCCTACCGGGCTCTCGACGTCCTGGAGATCGTCGGCGGAGCCCGGCTGATGCCGGTCTCCGCGACTCTGGAGGTGACATCGGGAGCCCTCGCGGGCCAGCAGGCCTCCGGAAGCAACGCTTTGCTGGACGGCTTCGTGGGGGCCCGTCTGGGAGTCCCCCTGATGCGCCGTTTGGTGCTCGAGCTCTACGGAGACGTCGGCGCGGGAGGTTCCAAGCTCAGCTGGCAGACGCTGGCCGGCCTCAAGTTTGGCCTGTCCAAGAGCGTTTCCGTGAAGATCGGCTATCGAGCGTTGGGGATCGAGAACGAGACGCCCGACCTTCAAACGAAATTCGTGGAGGGCGGCTTCTATCTGGGGGTCGGTTTCAAGCTCTGATCCCCGGGGCCGAACTTCCTCATCGGCGCGACGCCCGCCCGGTTGGCGAGCATGGTCAGCTCGGCGACGGAGCCGGCCTTCATTTTTTGCATGACCTCGGCCCGGTGGAACTTGACCGTCTTTTCGCTGATGGCCAGCTCGGCCGCGGTCTGCTTGTTGAGGGACCCGGCAATGACCCAGCGCAGGACCTGGAGCTCCCGGGGACTCAGCGTCTCGATCCGCCGGCGGATCAGTTCCCTGCCGCGCTGATCCTTCAGCCGGGCTTTGTCCCTATCGAGGGCGGTCCTGACGGCCATGAGCAGGGCCTCGCCGCGGACGGGCTTGGTCAGGAAGTCCATGGCCCCGGCCTTCATCGCCTCGACGCTCGAGGGGACGTCCCCGTGGCCGGTCAGGAAGATCACGGGCAGGACCAGGCCCCGGGCGGATAGCTCCCTCTGGAGATCGAGGCCGCCGAGCCCCGGCATCCTGAGGTCGAGGACCAGGCAGTTCGGTCCCTTGAGGAGGCGGCTGTCGAGGAACGCGGCGGCCCGGTCGAAGGTCTTGACCCTGTAGCCGGCCGCCCCGACGAGCCGGGCCAAGGCCTTGAGCACGGACGGGTCGTCGTCGACGATGTAGACTGTCTCTGCGGGCGAGGGCATCGGCTTCTGCTCTTAGGCCCTCTATTTTAGTCGGTCGGGCCGGGATTGGCAAATCCCGACCTAGACTAAGGTCCAATTGCCAGCCCCGGCGGTCCTGTCATATTGTATTTTCGCAGGAAATCATATAGATTAAATGCTCAATAACCAGAGAAAAGGAGACGTAAAAACATGAAGAAAGTCACATTGCTGATGGTCGTCGGCCTGCTCGCGCTCGGCGCGACGTCGGTCTGGGCCCAGGGGGGACGGATCGTCATCTCGCCCACCGTCGGCTACCGTACCTCCGGCGACTTCGGTTTCCGCCCCGAAGTCGATGCCATCACGGATTATAGCGGCATCAAGTTCCAGGACGGCCTGGCCTACGGCCTGTCCCTCGGCTTCAGGTTGAGCCCGTACGTCACGATGGAAGCCGCGTGGACCCGTTCGGTCACAATGGCCCAGGCCATCTCTTACTATGTCGGCGATCCCAACCTGGACCTCTTCAACGTCGCCGAAGACGTCATCCACGCCAATTTCCTCTTCTACTTCGGCGAGAACCAGCTCGTCAAGCCCTTCTTCATCACCGGGTTGGGCGTCACCCTCGCCGACGGCCAGGCCGAGGGCGTTGGCGCCGTCTCGCGTTTCTCCTGGAACCTCGGCATGGGCTTCGATAAGATGTTCAATGAAAAGGTCGGCCTCAGGGTCACGGCCAAGTGGTTCACCACGTACATCAACGATCAGATGGCCTGGTGGTACAGCTATTGGGGCTACTATCTCGTCCCCGTCAGCCAGTACATGGGCCAGTGGGAATTCACCGGCGGCCTGATCTTCCGGTTCTGATCGACTGAGCCATTCGCGCTCCATCCCGGCGGGATGAACGCCTGCCGGGGTGGAGCGTTTTTTTTGCGCCCCCGCCCCGATCCCCAGGGCGGCTCATTACTTCCGTGATCGATCTCCGGTCCCGGAAACTCTGGAGCATGCCGCGGCCGCGTTGACAGTCGCGGGCCGGGGGTGCTATGTTGCGCTCACTCCGAGCCGTCCGATCGAAGGGAGGAGATGTCCGCATGACCGACGCCGCATCCGTGAAAACCCTCGAGAGCCTCCCGGTCCCGAAGATCGACCGGGTCGACCTCGTCACCGTCAGGCTGCCCTTCGTCGCCCCGTTCGGGACGAGCGTCTACACCTGGACGGACAAAGAGGCCATGCTCATGCGCCTCGAGTCCGGCGGCGTCGTCGCCTGGAGCGAGTGCGTCTCCGATCCCGATCCTTACTATTTCTACGAGACCAACGGGACGGCCCGCCACATCATCAAGGACTTCCTCCTGCCGCTCGTCGAGCCGGGGAAGCCACTCGGCGGGCTCATGGCCGAGTTCCGGCACGTCCGGGGCCACGGCATGGCCAAGGCGACGGTCGAGAACGGTCTGCTCATCCTGATCGCGCTGCAGCGGGGCGTTCCGCTCCGCGAGCTTCTGGGCTTTCCGGCCAAGAAGATCATGTCGGGGCTCAGCATCGGACTCAAGGAATCGCCGGCGGCCCTCCTGGACGCGGTCGAGCACGCCGTCGCCCGGGGTTACCACCGGGTCAAGATGAAGGTCAAGAAAGGCCAGGACGTCGAGTGGGTCCGCACCGTGCGCGAGCGCTACCCGAAGCTGCGGCTGATGGTCGACGCCAACGGCGATTACTCGCTCGCGGACACGGACCTGCTGAAGCGCCTGGACGAGTTCGACCTGATGATGGTCGAGCAGCCGCTGTCATACAGCGACATCTACGAGCACTC
>JAPKZE010000216.1 GCA_026393955.1 Candidatus Aminicenantota bacterium | reverse complement strand
TCGTGGTCGCCGTAACACTCGGCCGTATCGATGAGGTTGATGCCGGCCTCGGCGGCCCGGTCGAGGAGGGCGTCGACCTCCGGCTGGGTGAAGGTCTTGCCCCACTCCCCGCCCAGCTGCCAGGTGCCGACCCCGACGACGGAGACTTTGAGGCCCGTCCGGCCCAAGGTACGGTATTTCATATGTTCGTTGCGCCCCGCTCCAGGATCTCCCGTTTGGCCACCGAAGGCCACGCCCCTTCCTTACTATTAGTCGGAAGACGGGTATATTAGTCGGAGGACGGGACGGGCGTCAAGAAGACCGGGCGACGGCGAGGGCCGGCCTCCGAGAAAAAACGATCGTCCGCCAAAAAAACTTCGATCCGTGCAACCCCACTCGGGGGTCCTGCGTTTTGATTAACGTGGATGTTAAAATTTTAGCAGAAACCCTTGACAGGCCTTTTCCTTGGTGCTAATATTTTAGCATGCTAATATCTTAGCATATTCAGAGGGACGGGCGGAGAAGCCCGATGGAGTCGCGCATGAGAAACGACAAGAGCCTGAGCCGCCGGGAGAGGCAGATCATGGATATCGTCTACGAGATGAAGGAGGCCACGGCCGCGCAGATCATGGAGCGGCTGCCCTCGCCGCCCAGCTATTCGGCGGTCCGGGCCCTCATCCGGGTCCTCGAGCAGAAGGGGCATCTCGTTCACCGGCAGGACGGGCCCCGTTATATCTTCGTCCCCCGGCTGGCCAAGGACAAGGCTAGCCGGAGCGCCCTGGCCCACCTCAAGCAGACTTTCTTCGACGGCTCGACGACGGACGTGGTCGCCGCGCTCCTCGACCTCTCGGAAGAAGACCTCTCGGAGGACGATTACCTCAAGCTCAACGAGCTCATCGACAAGGCCCGCAAGGAAGGACGCTGAGATGACCTCTGCCGCCGCCGGGATGCCCGTCCTCATGGCCGGGTTCCTGGTCAAGACGACCTTCGTTCTCGCCCTGGCCCTCATCGCCGCGGCTGCGGCGAAGAAGCGGCCGGCGGCCTTTCGGCATTTCCTGCTGTCCGCGGCCCTCGTCGGGCTTCTTCTTCTGCCGCTCCTGACCGTGGCCCCGGTCGGCTGGAGGTCGGCCCTCGTGCCGGCCTGGATGACACCCTCGGGACCCCTCACGTCCGACGCCCCCGCAGCGGAAAGGCGGGGCACCGTGATCGCGAAGGGAGGCTCCGACGGACACTTGGCGGGACCGGTCCGGAACGAAGGGACAGCCGGAGGCGGGTCGATCCTCTTACAGACCGGGCCGTTCGAGCCCGCCGCCGGCGCAGAAAAGTCCGCTTCTCCCCTATCGAGCTCCTCCGGCCGCGAGACGGCGGAAAGCCCGACGGGCTCACCGGATCGAGCGGACCATCCCCGGGCGATCCTGCCCGGCGTCCTCCTCGCTCTTCTCTGGTCCGCCGGCCTCGCGGCTCTCGTCCTCAGGCTCGTTTTCGGCCTGGCCGGCGCGGTCCGGCTGACGGCCGAAGGGACGCCCCTCCGGGACCCGGCCTGGCGCGTTCTGTTGGAGCGCTTCCTCGCGCTCGTCTCCCTCCGGCGCCAGGTCCGCCTCAGGAGCCATCCGGCGGTCCTCGTTCCTCTGACATGGGGCTGGCGGAGGCCGGTCATCCTGCTGCCGGACGGCGCCGACGCCTGGACCGACGACGAGCGCTCCTCGGCCCTCTACCACGAGCTCTCTCACATCAAGCGGGCGGATTTCCTGGTCATGCTCCTCGTCCGGACGAGCCTGGCCCTGTTCTGGTGGAATCCGCTCTGTTGGATCGTCTACCGCGAGCTCCTGAAGGAACAGGAGATCGCCTGCGACGAGCTGGTCCTTCGCGCGGGGATCCGCCCGTCCACATACGCCGCCAGCCTGCTGGCCTTCCGGCGCTCGGCCGGGTTCCGCTGGAACCCCTCGGCCGCCCTGCTCGGGATGCTGGGCCGGTCGTCGTTCCAGGAACGCCTGGCGGCCATCCTCAAACAGAAATTGACGTTCATGGAGGTCAAGATGAAAACCAAGATCATGCTGGCCCTGGCCCTCGTTCTGGCCGTGGCCTTCGTCGGGACGGCCCGCCCGGCCATTGGCCGAGAGGCGGTCCCGGAGACAGCCCTCAGCGTGCCGGCGGAGACGCCCGCGACGGCGCCGCTCGAAGCCGCCGTCCGACCGGCGCAAAGCGAGAAGACCGCCCAGGCGACTGAAGCCGAGAAGGCCAAGGCGGCCGAGAAGGCCAAAGCCGAGGAGAAGGCGGCCAAGGAAAAGGCGGCGGCCCAGAAGACCGTCGTCATCAAGCCGGTCGCCGTCGAAGGCCAGCCCATCGAGATCGTCATCACCGAGGGCGGCCAGGTCAAGAAGCTCCTTATCGCCAAGCCTTTGACCATCACCAAGGAGAAGACCGGCGAGGCCATCGTCCTGACCATCGAGGGCCAGGAAGCGCAGGTCCTGGAGGGCGAGCCCCTGCGCATCGAGATCAAGGGCGGCGAGGT
>JAPKZE010000146.1 GCA_026393955.1 Candidatus Aminicenantota bacterium | reverse complement strand
GGGCCTGGCTTTCGCCGGCGAGGGCGGATTTGACGTTCTCTTCGGTCATCTTCTTCATGAGACGATCTCCTTCTTAAGAATATTTTTTGGTGTTTTCAGGCGATCTCGAGCATGGCCCGGATGGCGCCCCGGGCCCGGTCGGCCATCTCGCCGGGGACCTCGACGCGGAACGTGTCGGTCTCGAGGGCCCGCAGGATCTTGCCGAGCGTGGTCATTTTCATATGGGCGCAAAGGGCCGACTCCCGGGCCGGAAAGAACGCGACCGCGGGATTCTCCTTCGAGAGGCGGTAGATGATGCCCTTCTCCGTCCCGATGACGACCTCGCGGCGCGAGGTCGTCCGGGCCTCGAGGACCATCTGGCCCGTCGACAGGACCTTGTCGGCGAGCTCGATGACGTCGAGAGGGCACTCGGGGTGGACCCAGACTTCCGCCTGCGGGTGGCTGGCCCGGGCCGCCTCGATGTCCCGCGGGGTGAAGCGGTGATGGACGTAACAATAGCCGTCCCACGCGATGACCGTCTTGCCCGTCTCCCGCGCGACATAGGCGGCCAGGTTCTTATCCGGGACGAAGAGGCACCGGTCGACGCCGAGGGAGTTGACCACGGCCACGGCGTTGCTCGACGTGCAGCAGATGTCGCTCTCGGCCTTGACCTCGGCGCTGGTGTTGACGTAGCAGACGACCTTGAGCCCGGGATATCGGGCCTTCCAGGCCCTGAGCTCGCGGCCGTTGATCATGTCGGACATGGGGCAGCCCGCTTCGACCTCGGGCAGGAGGACCGTCTTGCCCGGCGCGAGCACGGCCGCCGTCTCGGCCATGAAATGGACGCCGCAGAAGACGATGGTCGAAGCGTCCAGGCCGGCGGCCTTGCGGCTGAGCTCGAGCGAGTCGCCGACGAAATCGGCGGCGTCCTGGACCTCCGGAAGCTGGTAATTGTGGGCCAGGATGACGGCGTTCTTGCGCCGCTTCAGCTCGCCGATCCTGGCCCGGACGTCCAACGTCTCAGGCCTTCCCGCTGAGCGGCTTGCCGCAGTGGACGCAGCTCGCATCGCCCTTCTTGGTGATGCCGCCGCAGGACGGGCACTCCTCGAACTCGACCCGGCAGGCCCGGCAGACCTTCTGGTCCTCTTCCTCGAGAACCGTGTCGCAATAGGGGCAGGCGCAGCCGTCCCCGTGCTCGTGGCCGGCGGCCGCCGCGGACGCCTGGGGGGCCCGGCCGGCCTTCCTGTCCCGGTAGTTCTGGATGGCCTCGTGAAGGGCGTCGGCACCGAGGTTGGAGCAGTGCATCTTGTTCTTCGGCAGCCCGCCGAGCTCCTCGGCGACCAGCTCGTTGGTGATGGTCATGGCCTCGTCGAGCGTCTTGCCCTTGGCCATCTCGCTGACCATGCTGGAGACGGCGATGGCCGCGCCGCAGCCGAAGGTCTGGAACTTGACGTCCTTCAGCCGGTCGCCCTCGACCTCGATATAGAACGTCATCATGTCCCCGCAGACGGGGTTGCCGACCTGGCCCACGCCGTCGGCGTCGGCGAGGACGCCCACGTTGCGGGGGTTGGCGAAATGGTCCATTACTTTGTCGCTGTACATCATGAGCCTCGTTGCTTGAGATATTCCGTGTAGAGGGGGGACATGGCCCGGAGCCTCTCGACGATCGGCGGGAAGGCCTCGAGCAGGGTGTCGATGTCCGCCCCGGTCGTGGCGTCGATCAGACTGAAGATGAGCGAGCCCTGGGCGATGGCGTGGTCGTAACCCATGGCCAGGAGGACGTGCGAGACCTTGAGGGACTTGGAGGTGCAGGCCGAGCCGCTCGAGGCGGCGATGCCCTTCATGTCCAGGAAGAGGAGCATGGCCTCGCCCTCCACGAACTCGACGCAGACGCTGGCGTGGTGGGGCAGGCGGTCCGTCCGCGAGCCGGTCACGACCACGTGCGGGATGCGCCGGAGCAGCTCGTCGAGGAGCCGGTCCCGCAGGGGGGCCACGGCGGCGACGCGGGCGGCCATTTCCGCCCGGGCCAGAGCGGCGGCCCGGCCCAGCCCGACGATGCCGGCGACGTTCTCGGTCCCGCCCCGGCGCCCGCCCTCCTGGATGCCTCCGTCGACGAGCGGCAGGATGCGCGCGCCCTTGCGGACATAGAGGGCGGCCGTGCCCTTCGGCCCGTAGAACTGGTCGCCGGCCAGGCTCAGGGCGTCGACGCCCAGAGCCTTGACGTCGAGCGGCATGTTGCCGGCGGCGGCCACCGCATCGGTATGGAAGAGGATGTTGCGGGCCCGGCAAACGGCGGCGATCCCGGCCACCGGCTCGACCGTCCCGACCTCGCTGTTGGCCGTCATCACCGAGACGAGCACCGTGTCCTTGGTCAGGGCCCCCTCCACGGCGGCCGGATCGACCCGCCCGTCCCGGTCGACGGGGACCAGGGTGGCGGAGAACCCCGACCGCTCCAGGGCCTTGACCGAATTGAGGACGGACGTGTGCTCGATGGCCGAGACGACGATGTGCCGGCCGCGGGCCTGCTGGCCGGTGGCTAGGCCTTTGACCGCGAAATTGTTGGCCTCGCTGCCGCTCGCGGTGAAATAGATCTCAGACGCCGAGGCCCCGATCAGGGCCGCCACATCTTCCCGGGCCGCTTCGACCGCGGCCAGCGCTTCGCGTCCGGCCGCGTGCAGGCTCTGGGGATTGCCGAACGAGTCGGCGAGGAAAGGCCTCATGGCCTCGAAGACCTCGGGCCGCAGAGGCGTCGCGGCGATATGATCGAGATAGGTTCGTTTCATGCCCCTCCCCCTTCGGCGGCCGGGCCGCAGCGCGGATTATCGGTTCCGCCCGCGGCGGCCGAAAATCAGACGGATTCGACCGCCGTGACCTCGGGGACCTCTTTCTTCAGGATCCGCTCGATGCCCATCTTCAGGGTCAGCTGGGACATCGGGCAGCCGCCGCAGGCGCCCTTGAGGCGGACCTTGACGACCCCGTCCGCTCCGATATCCACGAGCTCCACGTCCCCGCCGTCGGCCTGGAGGGCCGGCCGGACCTTGGCTAAAGCCTGTTCAACTCTTTCTTTCATGTCTCACTCCTCGATATTCCGGGCGCCGGTTCCCCTATCTTACGCCGCCCGGCTTCGCATTTCAAACTTCCCCGTCCGCCCGAGGGCGGTCCCAATCGAGCAGCCGCCGCTCGCCGCGGAGGCCCCGGATCGCCGTTACGTCCTGGCTGACCTCGAGGCTCCCCTTGTAGGCGCCCGCCGCGTCCCTCAGGGCGAAGTAGCGGATGTGGATGAATTTGCCCTGCAGGTCGATCCAGAACTCGGCCGTGTCGCGTTCGCCGGCCCGGAAGGCCTTGAGGATCCTTTCGACGACGTCGAGGCTCTTGGGCGGATGGCAGTTCTGGACCTTCCGGCCGATGACCCCCGGCGTCCGGGGGAAGATCCTCTCGGGCGTCGCCGAATAGTAGAGCACGGTGTCGTTCTCGTCCACGTACGAGATGTCGACCGGCAAATGGGTCAGCATCAGGTCGATCTGCTCGGGAGTCAGGCGCCCCGTATCCAGACCGATGGCCCCGGACCGGGCGCCGGGGTCGGCGGCCGCGGCCGTCCGGCCGGGCGACGAAGGAGGCCAGGCCGGAGCCGGCGGGATCCAGGCGTAGCCGATCTCCTCCTCCCCTGTCTTGACCCGCGCCCAGTCGCCGGCGTCAAGCAGCTCGAGGGCCATGGGAAAGAGGACCTTCTCCTCCTTGCCGACCATGTCCATGATCTCCTGGAGGACCCAGTGCCCGGTGCGGACGATGAGCTCGGCGTCGCCGAGGTCGAGAGCCCGCCGCAGGTCCTTGAGGTGGGCCCGGATATCGTCGTGGACGGCCCACATGACCTTGGACGGCCCGCTGACGCCCTTGGCTTCGAGCCGCGGGAAGAGCTGATTCTCTTTCTTGAGATAGTGCTTCTCGACCTGGGCCAGGTCTTCGAGGAGCCCGGCCATCCGGGCCCGGCCCGCAGCCGGGTCGACGGAGCCGGCCTTGAGCCCGTCCAAAACCCGGCGGACCTCGGCCACGAGCGCCGCGACGGCCCTGTTCTCCTCGGCCAGCGTGTGCAGGGGATGTCCGGGCTCCGTCTGCGGCGCCGTCTGGGCGTCGAGGGATGACTCGAAGACCTTGACGTGGAGATCGCAGAGCCGGCGGACTTCCGTTTCCGGCAGGCCCTCGTCGATGAGCTCCTGCTCCATCGCCCCGATCTCGGCTCCCGACACGTCCTTCACCAGCGCTGCGAACCGCGCTTGCAAAGCCCCGACGTCTCCGCCGGCGTGCAGGTCGCGGATGATGTCCTTGAGGATGTTCTTCTTGGTTTTGGCATCGAGTGTCATTGATAGGCCTCCCGTACAAACCCATCATACAATAAATACTACTTAATTGGTAGTGTTTTTTTTAAACGACGACGCGGGGGACGAGCGGATTGATGCGGGCCAGGATCTCGTAGCTGATGGTCCCCGCGATCGAGGCCAGGTCCTCGGCCGTGATCCTCTCCCGGCCGTCGGCCCCGAGCAGCGTCACGTCGTCCTCGAGCTTTGCGCCGGGCACGTCGGTGACATCGGCCATGAAGAAGTCCATGGCCACCCTCCCCCGCACCGGCGCCCGCCGGCCCTTGACGAGAACGTGGGCCGCGTTGGACAGGCCCCGGTCATAGCCGTCGAAGTAGCCGACGGGGACCACGGCCAGGACGGTGGGCCGGGTGGTCCTGTCGGTGCCGCCGTAGCCGATAACGGCCCCGGCCGGGACTTTCTTGACCTGGGCGATGCGGGCCTTCCAGGCAAGGACCGGCTTGAGCGACAGCGGATCCTTCCGGTCCAGGAGGCAGGACAGGTAGGTCTCCTTGGACGGCCACAGCCCGTAAAGGCCGATGCCGACCCGGGCCAAGTTGAAGCCGGGCTCGGGGAACAGGATGGTCGACGCCGTGCAGGACATATGCTTGAGCGGGACGCGCGGGCCGCCGGCTTCGAGCGCCCGGCAGGCCGTCCGGTAGGTCTCGAGCTGGCGCCGCGGATAGTCGTGCTTGGTCGTGTCCTCGATGTTGGCGAAGTGCGAAGAGAGGCCTTCGACGACGAGCCCCGGCCGGCGGCGGATGTCCCGGACGAAGGCCGCGAGGTCCCGGGGCGCCACGCCCTGGCGCCACGTGCCCGTCTCCAGCTTGACGTGAACACGGACGGTCTTACCCATCCGTCCGGCCAGGCCGGCGAGCCGGGCGACGGTCTCCCTGTTGTAGACGGTCAGCCGGAGGTCTGCGTCGACGGCTTCCTCGAGGGCCCCGAGCGGTGTGTAGCCCAGGACCAGGACCGGGACGCCGATCCCGGCCCGACGAAGCCCGACGCCCTCGTCGACGGAGTTGACGCCGAACCAGTCGACGCCTGCGCCGACGGCGAGGCGGGCGACCTCGAGGAGGCCGTGACCGTAGGCGTTGGCCTTGACCACGGCCAGGAACTTCTTGCGGGGCCCGATGCGGCGGCGGAATTCCCGGATGTTGTGGACGAGGGCCGGCCGGCTGATCTCGACGCGCTCGGTCAAGGAGCCGCCCATCTCTCTCCCCTCACTTCCCCGCGGCCGCGCGGACCCTGTCCAGGTCGACGATCCCCCGCAGCTCGTCCTCGAGCAGCACCGTGTCGGCGCGCTCGACGCCGGTCGACACGATGGCCACCCTGGCTTCGACCAGATCTTCGAGGACCCGGACATACTCGACGAAGCTCTTCGGCAGCGAGCCGGGATCGGCCGCGCCGCGGAGGGACTCCGGCCAGCCGGCGAGCGTCCGGTATTCGGGAACGACTTCGGCGAGCATCCAGGTCTCCGGCGGGAAGCTCTTGAGGAGCCGGCCCTTGTAGCGGTAGCCCGTGCAGACCGGGATGTCCCCGAGCCCGGCCAGAACGTCGGGCTTGGTCAGCGCGATGCGGTCGACGCCGTTGACCCGGCAGGCGTAGCGCACGGCGACGGCGTCGAACCAGCCGCAGCGGCGGGGGCGGCCCGTCGTCGCCCCGAACTCGTCGCCGCGAGTGGCGATCGTCCGGCCCAGGTCGCTGTCGAGCTCGGTCGGGAAAGGTCCGCTGCCGACGCGGGTCGTATAGGCCTTGGTGATGCCGAGGACGCCGTGGATGGTCCGGGGACCGACGCCGAGCCCGGTCGCGGCCCCGCCGGCGGTCGAGCTCGACGAGGTGACGTACGGATAGGTGCCGTGGTCGAGATCGAGGAGGGCGCCCTGGGCGCCTTCGAAGAGAACGCTCTCGCCGCGCTTCATGCGCTCGTCGAGCAGCTCCGACACATCCTGAAGATAGGGGCCGAGCTTCTCCGCCCAGCCCGCGTATTCCCGGTAGATGGCCTCGGCGTCGAGGGCCGGCAGGCCGAAGGCCCGGAACACGGGCTCCTTGGCGGCGACGGCGTCGGCGATCTTCTCGCGGAGGATGCCCAGGTCGGCCAAATCGCCGGCCCGCACGCCCAGCCGGGCCGCCTTGTCCTCGTAGGCCGGACCGATGCCGCGGCAGGTGGTGCCGATCTTCTTCTCCCCGCGCCGGTCCTCGGAGAAGCGCTCGGCGAGGGGGTGCCAGGGCATGATGAGGTGGGCGCCGCGGCTGACGGCGACGCGGGCCGGGCCGGCGGCCACGCCCTGGGCCTCGAGATCGCCGATCTCCTTGAAGAAGGCGGCCGGCGCGATCACCAGGCCGTTCCCGATGACGCAGAGCGTCCCGGCGTGGAGGATGCCCGAGGGGATGAGATGGAGCACGATCTTCCGGCCGCGGACCCAGACCGTATGGCCGGCGTTGTGTCCGCCCTGATAGCGGGCGACGACCTCGAAAGCCGGGGTCAGCAGGTCGACGATCTTACCCTTGCCTTCATCGCCCCACTGGGTGCCGAGAACGAGCAGATTGGCCATGTCCTTTCCTTTGCCCGTGAATTCCGCGAAGCCTCAGAAGCTCAGCGCCGCCTGGACCTGCCACTGGTCGTTCTTGAAGGGCGTGCCCTCCTCCAGGTTCCAGTCGTATTCGAACTTGATGAACAGCGTCTGGCTCAGAACGTAGCGCAGTCCCGCGGTCCAGCGGCTCCGCTCGAAGACCGCATCCCCGTAGTGGTAGGCGTCCGTGATCCTGACCCACTGATAGCTCCCGACCGGCTGGAAGCCGCGGAGATCCCCGCAGCCCCAGATCGACCAGCCTTCGGACTTGCCCCTCTCGATGGGCGCCGGATTCTCCATGAAGGACTTCGTGATCTCGGCGTGAAGCTCCCACTGGTTGCTCGTCCAGGCGAAGTCGGCTCCCTCGAGGATGAGGTCGCGCATGTCCGCGTCGTCGTACTTGCCCGTGTAATAGGAAAAACCGGCCCGCAGGGATTGGCCGGCCACGAGCCCGAGGCGGCCGCCCTTGGCCTTGTCCGTGTTGTTGTCGTCGAACTGCTGGATGGCCGCGGTGGTTTCGCCTTCGGCCAGGCCGTTGCCCATGTAGGCCGCGTAGCTCAGGACCCCGATGCGGCCTTCGACCACGACGCCGAGATCGCGCCAGCTCTCGGGGTAGAGAAACTCCAGATTCAACGGCGTCCGGATGAGGATCGTCTCGTGCGGCCGGCTGGCCGTGTTCCAGCCCCCGAAGGGCACCAGGAAGAGCCCGGCCCGGACGTTGAACGCCTGGGTGGCCAGATAGCCGACCCAGGCCTGGTTCATGTCGAACGTGTCGACACCGTGGGCCCGGGCCTCGACCTTGAACCCGAACTGCTGCTGAACGGTGCCCTGGACGAGGAAGCCGGCCAGGAGGTTCTCGATGCTCCCGTGGGGAATGGCGCTCTCCTCTTGCCCGTTGATGTATTCGAGCCCGAGGTATCCGCCGTACTTGACCTGGCTGAAGACCGGAACGGCCAGGGCCAGCACGGCCACGGCGGCGGCGGCGACGACGGCCTTAGTGGTGTTCATGGGATCTCCGTGAAATCGAAGTCGTCCTCGAGCAGGGCCTGTTTGATCGTTCCGACGTCCCGCTTGAGGGCGACGAGACGGCTGATCTCCGCGGCGCCCTTCTTCGTGCCCATCCAGATCGCGCCGGCCAGGCGCCCGTCCTGGAGGACGATCTTCTTGTACAGTCCGGCGGCGGGATCGGAATGGACGAGGGATTCGAAGCCGGGGCCCTCGGCATCGATCTCCCCCGCGGATGTCAGGTACAGCCCCGCGACCTTGAGCGTGTTGAACGGCACGGTCCCGCCGTAGGGTTTGTCCTGGCCGAGCATGTTGGCCGCGGCGACGCGGGCCTGCTCGAAGGCCGCCGGGATGATGCCGTAGATCCGTCCCCGGTGTTCCGCCGCGTCCCCCGCGGCGAAGATCCCGGGCCCGGAGGTCTTCATGCGGTCGTCGACCAGGACGCCGCGGCCGATCTGAAGACCCGCATCGGCGGCCAGGCCGATCTCAGGCTTGATGCCCGCGGCGATCACGACGGCCTCCGTGCCGAGCGTTTCCCCGGACTCGAACCTCAGGCCGCGCACCCCGCCGCTGTCGCCGAGGATCTCCTTGGTGGTCGCCCGCAGGCGCACGGAGATGCCGGTCTTTTCGAACTGGGCCCGGAGGATGGCGGCGGCCGCCGGATCGAGCTGGCGGGGCAGGAGCCGGTCGAAGAACTCGATCACCTCGACGTCGGCGCCGCGGCCGCGGATGGCCCGGGCGATCTCCAGCCCGAGCAGGCCGCCGCCGAGGACCGCGACGCGCCGGTGGCCCTCGAGGTAAGCGATGAGGTCGTGGGCGTCGTCGAGCGTCCTCAGCACGAAGACGCCCTTCTTGTCGACCCCGGGCACGGGCGGCAGGGCCGCCCGGGCGCCCGTCGCGATGAGAAGGGCGTCGTAGGACAGGACAGCGCCCGCGGCCGTCTCGACCTTCTTCTCGGCCGGGAGGATCCGCGCGACCTTCTCGCCAAGCCGCAGCGTGATCCCCTGCCGCGCGGCCCACTCCTCCGGGAAGGCGAAGATCTTCTCCAAGGGCAGCCGCCCGGCCACGTATTCGATCAGGTTGGGACGCGGGTAATAGGGATGCCGTTCTTCCCCGAGGACCTCGATCCCGAGGTCCGGGTCGAGCTCCCGCAGCGACTTGGCGGCCAGGGTCCCGGCCAAGCCGTTGCCGATGATGAGGACGTTCACGGCCGGATCAGGCTCCCCGCCGCGCTCAGCCGACCTTGACGAAAAGGTCTTTTGGCACGCCGCACTGCGGGCAGACCCACGTGTCCGGAAGGGCCTCGAAGCTCGTCCCGGGCGCGATGCCGTTATCCGGATCGCCCACGGCGGGATCGTAGACGTAGCCGCAGGCCGTGCATTCGTACTTGTCCATGGTCGTCTCCTTTCAGTTTTCCTGGAGGATCTGATTCTCGTATTCGGCTTCGAGCCGGAGCTTGTGCTCCCGTTCCTGGCCGGCCAGAAAGGCGAACAGCTTCTGATGGTCCGAGCCCCCGGCCAGCCGGGCCAGGGATTCATACAGGGCGACAGCCTGGGCCTCTTTCTTAGCGGCGAAGATGAGCATGTCCTGGACGGACATGTCGGCCGCGAGCGTCTCGCCGGCCAGGGCGTCGACGATGTGCAGGTCCGGGACGTAGGCGGCGCCGAGCTCGCGGATCGCCTCCCTGTTCAGGCCTTCGAGCAGACGCCGGTGCGATTCCTCCTGCCGGCGGAGCTCCTCGGCGAGCGCGCGCAGGGCCGGTGTCGCGGCCTTGGCAGCGAGCTGCGCATAGCCTTCGGCCGCTTCGATCTCACGCCGGACGGCGAAGGCGACGATGTCGTCGATCGAGCCGAAGCTCCGGTCGGTCATCGCAGGAGCGTCCTTTCAAACATCCGGGGATTCGGGAACGGCCCCATTATACTTTAACAGGAAGGCGAGTCAATCGAGACCGGCCTCTCCGGCCCGGGATCCCGCCCTCAGGCGCCCAGCGCGGCCAGTTTTTCCCCTAGGCGCGAGTTCCTTTTGACCGGCTTGTCGTTCTTGATGGCGATCCAGAGCGCCTTGTATGAGCCGACGACCACGCTCAGCCGCTTGGCCCGGGTCAGGGCGGTGTAAAAGAGGTTGCGCTGGAGCATGATGAAGTGCTGCGTCAGCAGGGGCATGATGACGGCCTGGTATTCGCTGCCCTGGGCCTTGTGGACGGACACGGCGTAGGCCAGGGTGACGTCGGCGAGCTCGTCCTTCTCGTAGCAGACCGTCCGGCCCTCGAAGTCGACGATGAGGCGGTAGTGGCCCCGGTCCGTGTGGACGACGGAGCCGATGTCGCCGTTGAAGACGTCCTTGTCGTAGTCGTTGCGGAGCTGCATGACCTTGTCCCGCACCCGGAACATGCGGGTCCCGACCTGGAGACCTTCCCCGCCGGGGTTGAGACGGGCCTGGAGCTCCGTGTTGAGGTGGTCGACGCCGACGAGACCCTTGTACATGGGGCTGATGACCTGGATCTGGGGCGACAGCGGGCTCAGGCCGAGCTTGTACGGGATGCTCGAGGCGCACATCTTGAGGATCGTCTGGAAGGCCTTCGTCTCGTCCTCCTGGCGGATGAAATAGAAATCGGCGTTCTTATCCGTCTTGGACGCGTGGACGAGCGGCTGCCCCTGGTTGATCCGGTGGGCGTTGACGACGATGAGGCTCTCCTTCTCCTGCCGGAAGATCTCGTCGAGCCGGACGACGTCGACCGTCCCCGATTCGATGATGTCGTGGAGCAGATTGCCCGGGCCGACCGACGGGAGCTGGTCCTTGTCCCCGACGAGGATGAGGCGCATCCACGGCGGGACGGCCTTGAGGAGGTGGAACATGAGCGGCAGGTCGACCATCGAGAACTCGTCGACGACGAGGGCCTCGCCCTGGAGAGGGTTCCCCTCGTTCCGCTTGAAGGTCCCTTTCTTGGGCTGGAACTCGAGGACGCGGTGGATCGTCCGGGCCTCCCGGCCCGTCGCCTCGGCCAGCCGCTTGGCGGCCCGGCCCGTCGGCGCGGCCAGCAGGACCTCCCGGCCCCATTTGCGGAAGACGTCGACGATAGCCCGGATGATGGTCGTCTTGCCGGTGCCGGGCCCGCCGGTGATGACCAGGATCTTCCGCTCGAACGACTCCCGGATGGCCTGCCGCTGGAGCGCCGAGAAGGCCAGCCCGAGGTCCTTTTCCGTCTCCGCGATGGCCCGGTCGAGGTCGAGATCGGGCGGCCGGCAGGGGAAGCCGGCCAGCTTATGGATGGACCGGCTGACCTCGTCCTGGGCCTGGGCGAAGAACGGCAGATAGAGGGCCGTGCCGCCGGCCCATTCCTCGGCGACGACCCGGTCGGACTTGAGGAGGGACGAAAGGGCCTGGTCCGCCTTTTCGGCGGCGACGCTCAGGTCGGCAACGCACTTCCCGGCCACTTCGGCCGCGGCCGAGAACACGTGGCCCTGCTCGTTGTCCTTCTCGAGTATATAAAGGATGTAGGCCTTGACCCGCTCGAGCGAGGCCGGGTCCAGGCCGAGCTTGAGGGCGATCTGGTCGGCGGTCTTGAAGCCGACGCCCCAGATGTCGAGGCTGAGCTGATAGGGGTTCGTCTTGAGGACCGTGAAGGACCGTTCGCCGTACTGGCGGTAGATCTTCGTGGCCAGGCCCGTCGAGACGCCGTGCTCCTGGAGGAACATGATCAGGTCGCGGATCCCCTGGTGTTCGGCCCAGGACCGGCAGATCTCTTTGTGCTTGACCGCGCCGACGCCCCCGACCTCCCGGAGCCGCTCCGGCTCCCGGGTCAGGACGTCGATGGTCCCGGCGCCGAAGGCTTTGACGATGCGCCCGGCCAGCACCGGACCGATGCCCCTGACCAGGCCCGAAGCCAGGAACTTCTCGATGCCCGCGGCCGAGGCCGGCAAGGTCATGGTGAAATGGTCGACCTTGAACTGCTTGCCGAAGCGCGGGTTGACCTCCCAGCCGCCGCGGATGCGCAGGACCTCGCCCGGGGAGAGCGGCGGGAAGGACCCGACGATGGTCAGGTCCTCGCCGCCGTCCGTCCGGAATTTCGCGACCGTATAGCCGTTGTCGGGGTTGTAGAAGACGATCTCGTCGATCGCGCCGTCGAGGTGCTCCTTGCCCGTGACGAGCGCCGCCGTCTTCTTCATGCCCCCATGTTATGCGGTTCCCCCAAGGCCCGTCAACCGTGCCGGCAATGGACAGAACGTCGAGTGAGCGCTTTAATGTCGCGAGACATCCGCTGGAATTGGGGCCGAGGGCGTCATCGGAGCGAGCATAAGCGGTGATTTAGCCGGGCCGAAGTCGGAGGAGGGCAGTTTCCCTGGAAACCGCCAAAACGTGTTTGAGCGAGGCTTAGCGCAAGCCGAGCGAGTTGTTTTGGCGCCGA
>JAPKZE010000242.1 GCA_026393955.1 Candidatus Aminicenantota bacterium | reverse complement strand
GCCCGCCAGGCCTCGCCCGGCGTGCCCGCCCCGGTCCAGACCTGGAGCCAGCCTCGCCGCGTCGGCTCCGTGACCGTCTCCAGCGGGAAGAGCCGGAAGGTCGGGCTCCGCTCGGTGCTGTCGATGAAGACCGTGATCAGCCCCCGCTCCGCATAGTACGTCGAGTACCGCCCGGACGCGTAGGCCGCCGCCTCGATGTCCGTCAGGGCCGCCAGCTCGCCCAGGGCCGCCCGGGCCCCGCCCAGGACGCTTTCGAACTCGCGGAGCCTGGCCGCGACGCCCGTCCCCCCGCTTCCCGCCCCTCCGCTCTCCGCCGCCCCGCCTCCGGCAAAGCCGAGCTTTTCCATGTCCCGTCCGCCCAGGACGGGGGCGAGAACGCGCTCCACCGCCGTCTCGACGACGGCCCCGAGGACATAGGTCTCGATGGTCGTCGCCTGCATCCGCGTCGATCCCGTAATGGCCTGCGGCCCCGTCGTCAGGTTGATCTTGGTGATGCCCGGCTCCGTCAGCACGCTCCGGCTGCGGTCGAACGGCATCAGCCGGTCGTCCGGGTTGTTGTAGACGAAATAGAGGTGCTTGCGGCTCTCGGCGGGGTCGTAGCCCGGCCCGCTCTTCCACTCGTCGAGCGCCGCCAGGACCGTCCCGATGACCGACGACGTCTCGCCGCCCTCGGTGACGCAGATGACGACGTCCCCCTTTTCGATCCCCCGGTCATGAAGCTGCAGCCGCCCGATGAGCGGCAGGTCCTCGAACCCCTCGAGCGAGCTGATGAGGGCCCGGTCCGCCCCGGTCATCTCGCCGATCAGCTCTTCCTCGATCGCCGCCCCGGCCGGGAGCCGTCCGGCCGCTCTCTTCCAGATCCCCGCATCGGCCTTGACCCGGCGCCAGAACGGGCGCCAGAAGGCGCTCTCCATCTGCTTGGCCAGCCGGCCCGTCGCCCCGCAGCCGTAGACGTAGATCTTCCGCCCGCTCCGGATAGCCGCCTCGACCGCCCGGGCCGCCTGCTCGAGCGTCTCGGGTTCCGCGGCCAGCCCGTTCATCTTCGCCAGGATGTCGTCGTCGACCGACGAGAGCATCCGCAGGCCGGCCAGCGTGTCCTCGCGGATGCGCTCGCCGAGGGGCCAGGTCTTCTGGTGGCGCTGCTCGGTCAGCAGGGTGTGGAGCTGGAACTGCGCCTTGTTCTGGACGTAGTCGACCGATTCCGCAGAAGGCTCGATCCCCAGGAGCTTGAGCAGTCCGCCCCGCCCTTCGCCCGCCGGCGCGTCCTGTCCCCCGGGCGCCGCGAGCGACAGCCACAAGAGGGCCGCGACGGCGGCCGCCGTCCGGCCCGGCCCCCGGCCCCGAGCCCGGCCGGCCATCAGTCCTTCCCGTACTGGTGCTCGTCGTCGATGATGTCGCGCTCCTGCCAGTCCCGGATCCAAGCCTCGATCCGGAAGACCATGGCCCCGCCGTCGGCCGTCGAGCAGACGACGCGGTCGAGCCCGCAGTTGACCAGCATCTTCTTGCAGATGTAGCAGGGGAAGGCGTTGATCGGCGCCACCGCGTCCGGCGCGCTGCCGTAGATGTACATGTCGCCCCCGAGCAGGCTGACCCCGGCCCGGGCGGCATTGATGATGGCGTTCTGCTCGGCGTGGACGCTCAGGCAGAGCTCGTAGCGCTGGCCGTGGGGGATGCCCAGCTTGTCCCGCAGGCAGAAGCCGTGCTCCAGGCTGTCCTTGGTCTTCCTCGGCGCGCCGACGTAGCCCGTCGAGATGATCTGGTCGTCCCGGACGA
>JAPKZE010000156.1 GCA_026393955.1 Candidatus Aminicenantota bacterium | reverse complement strand
GCCGTTGAACTGGAGGGGCATGTCCCGGCCGGTGATGACGACCCGTTTGGCCTTGTAATGCCGCAGCCGGCGCTGGTACAGGCCGAAATAGATGAGCGGGAAGAGGACGGCGTACTTGAGCGGCTTCATCTCGAACAGGGTGATGTCGAGATAGCCGTCGTCGACGACGGCCTCCGGCCGATGTACCAGCTGTAGCCGAAGTGGTTCGTCTTGTTGACGATGCAGTCGAAGAAGTGCGAGGTGACGGTCTTGGCCGCGAAGGGGCCGGAGGCGTCGCGGCCGTCGAAGAGCTCGATCGTCTTCTCCTCCGCCGGCGTGTCGAACAGGCGCCGGCCGGCCACGAGATGGCCCCACAATCCCTGGATCTTGCCGCTGAGCTTTTCGTCCGTGACCCGGGCCGTGGCGCCGATGCTGGAGAACGCGGCGATGCGGCCCTCGACCTCCATGAGGTCGATCGGCCGGGCGATGCCTTCGGCCAGGCGGTCGATGGCCCGCAGGGGGTTCTTGGGGATGTCGAAGGTCTTGCGGAAGGCGTTGCCGCTGCCGAAGGGGATGACGCCGAACAGGACCTCGTCCTGCTTGCCCGCCTCGAAGATCCCCTGGAGGGTGTCGGCCACGGTCCCGTCGCCGCCCATGGCCACGATGACGTCGGCGCTGCCGCAGGCTTGAGCGGCCTTCTCGATGGTCGTCTTGACGTCGCCGAACGCGTCGTAGACGTCGCCGGGGAGCTTTTTCTGCAGGTAGGCCCGAAGGAACTTCCGCCTCATCCACTTGGAGTTGGCCGCCCGCGGGTTGATGAGGCAGGCGGTCCGGAGGTCCTTGATGGCTTTGGTCATGGGATTGCCCTCATTGTAGCGCATGTCCGGAGGAGCGTCAAAAGACGGCCCGCTGGAGGGTGATTGAACGGGCCGGAATGTTGGGATAAAATGCCCCCCATGATGCCCTTGGAAAAGACGGTCGCTGTCAGGGACAAGCGCTTTCTCCTGCGCGTCGAGACCTCCCACGAATCCGCCGACTACCGGAAGTACGAGGACCTGCGCGAGGCGATCTGGGGCTATCCCGACGACCACATGTCCAGCACCCGGAACATGATGTGCGAGAACGTCTTCCATGAGGGCGGCAGCCTCTTCATCGGGGCCTTTGAAGAGGGCGGGAGCGAGCTGGTCGGCTTCTGCTACGGCTTCGTCGGCGTGCGCGACAAGGCGGTCGGCTTCCGCGACGTCGGGAACCTCCGCTTCTACGCCCAGTACGCCGGGGTCCGGAAGGCGTTCCAGAGCTACGGGCTGGGCCTCCTGCTCAAGGAGTTCCAGCGCGAGGCCGTCCTCGGGCTCCTGGGGGTCTCCACCATCATCTGCACGTACGACCCGCTCACCGGGGTCAACGCCAATCGCAACATCCATCATTTCGGCATGGACGTCCTCGAATACCGGGTGGCCACCTACGGCGAGTACGGCGGCCTCCTCAACCGCCCGGACGTGCCCACCGACCGGTTCCTGATGTCCTGGGACCTCGAGCGGACGGGGGAGCGGCCCGCCTACGACCTCGAAGCGGCCCTGGCCGCGCCCCGTCCGGTCCGGGCCGGCGCGTGTCGCGTCGCCGGCAAGAGCGGTCCGGTCGAGCTCGAGGTCGTCGAAGGGACCGACCTCGGCGCCGAGGGCGAG
>JAPKZE010000173.1 GCA_026393955.1 Candidatus Aminicenantota bacterium | reverse complement strand
GTTGGCCGGGTCGCTCTCCCGGACCGCGGCCGCGGCCGCATTGAAATCGGGGCGGCGCGTCTTCAGAAATTCCTCGCCCAGGCGCAGGACCTCGGCCGCAGGGATCTCGTCCGGACCGAGCGCG
The DNA here is from genome assembly GCA_026393955.1 of Candidatus Aminicenantota bacterium. Classification (GTDB taxonomy): domain Bacteria; phylum Acidobacteriota; class Aminicenantia; order Aminicenantales; family Saccharicenantaceae; genus RBG-16-66-30. Next base: position 17,083 of record JAPKZE010000173.1, on the reverse strand, counting down.
TCCGTTTCGTCGAGGAGGATGACCCGGACGAGGTCGGGGAGATCGCGGCGGATCTGGCGGATCTTCGGCAGCTGGGACCTTGAGACGACGGCCATGCGGCAGCCGGAGTGGGCCAGCCGGAACTTCAGGTCGCCGAGCTCGTCGACGCGGACCGAGATGGGCACGTTGACGGCCCCGGTGAAGAGGATGCCGAGCTCGCTGATGAGCCAGGCCTTCCGGCCCTCGGAGATGAGCGCGGCACGGTCGCCTTTGGCCAGGCCGAGGCTCATCAGGCCCGCGGCGAACCGATGGACGAGCGGCTGCAGGCCCGCGTAGGTGGTCGGCTCGTACCGGCCGGCCGTCTTCTCCCAGATCAGGACGTTCTCGGGGAAGGCTCTGACGCTCTCTTCAAAAAGGGCGGGCAGGGTCCGTTCGCTCATGGCGTCCCTCCTCGTCGGGCTCTAAAGTGACCTTCATCCTACGTCCCCGCGTGGCGGAAAGTCAAAGTTCATCCTACGGCGCCGCGGGCCGACTAAAAGGGTGCCAGAAGTCTTGGACTCGACTGACCCGGGGAGAGGGCTTTGCCTGCGGATATGGGAATGACGATGCGAGAAGCGGTCGCTGAGATGAGGGGGGGATCGTGCCACCCGGGACAGGGCCGATGAAGGACCGCCGCCGCGACGTCCGCCTGATCGAAGAGAACAAGGTCGTCATCTCCCTGATGACGGGCGAGGTCCGGCTCGGCGTCCCGGTCGTCTTCTATTCGTTGACCCGGGACGTCTCCATGGGCGGGCTGCGCATTATGACGGGGGCTTCGCTCGAAGCCGGCTCCCGTGTCCGCGTCGACCTCACCCTCAGCCGCTCCCGCAAGCGAATTCAGGCCGTGGCCGAGGTCCGCTGGGCCCGGGGGCTCTACGCCGGCGAGGTCTTCGAGGCCGGCCTGCAATTCGTCGACCTCGATCCCGACGCCGAGTTCGCCCTCATGGACCACATCTTCGGCGGCAAGAACGGTCCGTCCCTCTGACCCCGCCGAGCGGCTTGCATTTCTCCCGTCACTGGGCTAAATATGGGGCTCTCGACCGAAAGGAGGCCTCATGTTTAAGTCCTTCCTGTGCGCCGTTTGCGTCCTGGGCCTGGTCGCCGCTGCGGCGGCCGCGCCGGGCCGGCCCGAGACCGAGGCCGAACAGAAGGCCCGGATGAAATGGTGGACCGAGGCCCGCTTCGGCCTGTTCATCCACTGGGGCCTCTACGCGCTGCCCGCCCGCCATGAGTGGGTCAAGAGCAACGAGCGCCTGACCGACGAGGACTATGCCCGGTACTTCGCCCGGTTCGATCCCGACCTCTATGATCCCAAGGCCTGGGCCCGGGCCGCCAAGACGGCCGGGATGAAGTATTTCGTCGTGACCACCAAGCACCACGACGGTTTCTGCCTTTGGGATTCCAAGCTGACGGACTACAAGGCGACGCGCACGCCCTGGGGCAAGGACTTGATCAAGCCGCTCGTCGAAGCGATGCGGGCCGAAGGCCTTCGCGTCGGCTTCTACCACTCGCTCCTCGACTGGCATCACCCCGAGTACACGATCGACCAGTTCCATCCCAGGCGCGACGACAAGGCCTTCGTCGAACAGGCGGCGACGCGGGACCTGGCCAAGTACGACGATTACCTCTTCGGTCAGCTCAAGGAGCTCCTGACGGAATTCGGCCGGATCGACACCCTGTTCCTCGATTTCTCCTTCCCCGGCCCGAACGGCAAGGGCCGGAAGGAGTGGCAGTCGGAACGGCTGCTGAAGATGATCCGCGAGCTCCAGCCCGGGATCATCATCAACGACCGGCTCGATCTCCTCGACGTCCCCGGCGGCTGGGACTACCGCACCCCGGAACAGTTCATGCCGCAGGAATGGGTCAGCGTCGACGGCCGGCCCGTGCCTTGGGAGACCTGCCAGACATTTTCGGGATCCTGGGGCTATTACCGCGACGAGACGACCTGGAAATCGGCTCCCCAGCTCATCGGCCTGCTCGTCGAGACGGTCAGCAAGGGCGGCAACCTGCTGCTCAACGTCGGGCCGACCGGCCGGGGCACGTTCGACGACCGGGCCCTGGACCGCCTCAGGGGCATCGGCGCCTGGATGGACAGGAACGGCCGTTCGATCTACGGCTGCACGCAGGCCCCGGCGGAGTTTCGGACGCCGCGGAACTGCCTCCTGACCTACAATCCCGAGGCCGGCCGCCTCTACGTCCACGTCCTCGAATGGCCCATCGGGGTCCTGAACCTGGACGGCTTCGCCGGCCGGGTCGAGTACGCCCAGCTCCTGCACGACGCTTCGGAGGTCCTTTTCACGGAGAAGGGCGGAGAGGTCGGTTTCATGCCCGGCTCGCGGGGAAAGGAGTCGGAGAATACGCTTGTCCTCCGGCTGCCCGTCGAGAAGCCGGCCGTCGAGATCCCCGTCATCGAGCTGTTCCTGAAAAAGCGCTGACGGTCGGACCGATGAAAAAGGCCCTTGTCACGGCCGCGGTCGTCGCCGCGGTCCTCACATCCGCGGCGGCGGCCGCGGCCAAGGATTACTATTTTCCGGAAGTCCGCGTCGAGGTCGCGGTCGGGCGTGACGGCTCGTTCACGGTCGACGAGTCCCGGTCGTTCGCGTTCGAAGGCCGTTTCAGCTATGCCTACATCGTCATCCCGGTCCGGATCGAGCGTTCGGGCGTTCCAAGGAACGTGACGGTCACGGAGCTGACCGTGACGGACGAGCAGGGCCGTGCCCTGCGGACCGAGCTCGACGAGAGCGGCGGCCGCTTGACGGCCAAGTGGTACTATTCCGCCGAGAACGAGCAGCGGACCTTCCGCATCCACTACCGCGTCGCCGGAGGCGTCACCAGCTATCCCGATGCGTCCGAGCTCTATTGGCAGGTCATCGGCGACGGTTGGGACCGTCCGGCCCGAAACGTCCAGGCGACGGTGACTCTGCCCGAGCCTCTGGCGGACAGGAACAGCCTGCTCGTCTGGGGCCACGGGCCTCTGGCCGGTTGGGCGGAGGTCGTCGACGCCCGGACGGCCCGTTTCTCGACCCCTGACCTGGCCGCGGGCCAGTATTTCGAGATCCGCGTCGTCTGGCCGGCCGGGCTCGTGGCCGGCGTCCCGTCCGACCGGCTGACTCTTGCCGCCATCCGGGCCGAAGAAGAGGGCTTCGTCCGGGACACGATCGGTCGCGTCCGACAGGGCCAGGCGGAACGGGCGGCCCGAGAGGCGAGGGACGAGGCCGATCGACGCAGATTCATGCGGATCATGAGCCTTTGGGGCCTCTGGCAGATCGCCGGACCGCTCCTCTGGCTGGTTCTGTTTTACAGAGCTTGGTCGGCCGTCGGCAAGGACTACCGGTTCGGGGGACTGCCGGACTACGTCCGCGAGCTTCCGTCCGACCGGCCGCCGGCCTTCGTCCAATCCCTGATGCGCGAAGGCCGGGCCGTGACCCCGGCGGCCTTCACGGCGACGCTCTTCGATCTCGCCCGCCGCGGCGTCCTCGAGATCGAGGACAGGAACGTTTCCAAGAGGCGGCTCTTCGGCACGAAGGAGGTCGTCGAGACCACGATCACGCTCCGAAAGGACCCCGGGACGGATCCTGGCGAGCGGCCCTTCGAACGCTCGGTCCTGGGCTTCATCTACGAGGAGCAGGCCGGCCGGATGACCCCGGGGTCCTCGCTCACGGTCGACCAGCTCCAGGGCTACCTGAAGAAACACCCCCAGAAGTTCCAAGAGTGGTACCGCAAGTGGACCCGGGCGATCCAGGACGAGACCAAGCCTCTGGGCTTCCTCGAGCCGGAGAGCCTCAAGGCCCGGAACCGCTTCTACCTCTTTTCGCTGGCCGCGGCCGTCCTGACCCTCAGCCCGGTCCTGCTCATCGTCTCTCTGGCCCTCATCCCGACGCTCAAGCGCCGGACCATGGCCTGGGCCCGTGAGAACGAGGCCTGGAAGGGGCTCGAGCGCTTCCTCGACGATTTCTCCGAATTCAAGGAGATCCCGGCCGAAGCCTACAAGCTCTGGGAGCACTACCTCGTCTTCGGCATCCTGTTCGGCAACGCCAAGAAGATCCTGAAGATGCTTCCGCTGATCCTCCAGGACGAGCGTGCCGCCTCGCCTGTCTGGTACGCCGGCTTCGCCCAGCCGGGCTTCCTCGGCACGGCGGGGGGGGGGGGGGGGGGGGGTGGGGGGGGGTGGGGGGGGGGGGGGGGCGGGGGTAGGGGGGTGGGGGGGGGGGGGGGGGGGTTCGGGGGGGGGGGGGGGGGGGGGGGGGGTGGGGGGCGGCGGAGGCGGTGGGGCGGGATGAGGTTCACCTCGACGGCCCGGCTTGCGGCCGCGGCGACCGCACTGGCCGGACTGCTGGGCCTTGCCTGCGGCGGGCCGTCCGACGAGACCCGCATCCGCGGCTTGCTCGAAGAGGCCACGGTCCGGGCCGAAAAGAGGGATGTCGCCGGGCTGATGGAGCTCTTTGCGGCCGATTACCGGGATTTCCAGGGCCGTGACGCGGACGGGACCATCCGGCTCGTCAAGGATCACCTCGACCGCTACCGCGGCGTCGTCATCCATCTCCTCGGGGCCCGGCTCGGCGAGATCGGGACCGACGGGGTCGCCTCGGTCGAGTGCGAGATCGCCATGTCACACGGGGCGGCCGAAGTCTTGCGCAAGCTCATCCGGTTCACCGGGGAGTATTATCGCTTCCGGATGGAGGTGCGGAGGACCGGCCCGGCGGAATGGCGCTTCACCTACGCCGAGTGGGAATCGATCGGCTTGGAAGGGCTCTTCCCGGAGTCGCTCGAAATCCTGAGGAAACTCTTTCCCGGTCTTTGACGTATCCTCCAGAGGAGAGGCCGTTCGACCCGGCCGGCCGGCGCGGCCTCTATCATTCATCAAGATGACCGAGGAGGGTCGACATGACCGAAGAAAAAAAGGAAGGTCCGTCCAGGTACGAGGAATTCCGCGTCTCCGGCGGCGAGATCCTGAACAAGGTCAAGGAGATCATCCACGAGGGGAACGTCCGGCGCATCATCCTCAAGGACGATCAGGGCAAGACGTTCATGGAGATCCCCCTGACGGTCGGCGTGGTCGGCGCCCTCGTCGCGCCCGTCCTGGCCGCCGTGGGGGCCGTCGCCGCGCTGGCCTCGAACCTGACCATCGTCGTCGAGAAGACCGGGGACTGACGCCGGCCTTCGGGCTTTTGCCGCGCCTCCTCTCTATGCTATAAAGGGTTATCGAACCCTGTTCGGAGAGGAGAAAAGATGTCCCGTCATGCCTCGAGGCCGGCCGCCGGCCTTGTTCTGGTCCTGGCCGCCGTCGCCATGGTCTCTCTCCGTCCCGGACCGGTCTCCGGGGCGGAGCCCGCGCGTGCGGATGGCCTCCTCAACCTCATGCCCGTTCCTGCCAGCGTCACCCCCGGCGAAGGACGCTTCCGGATCGACGAGAACCTGGCGATCGGAGGGCCCGGAGCTCCGCTGGGCCGGGCGTTCAGAGCCGCCGGCCGCTTCATGATCCGCCTGGCCGGCCGGACCGGCCTTTTCCTGAAGCAGGACTTCCTGGCGGCACAGAGACCGCCCGGCGAGGGCGGCATCAGCTATGCGTACGACCGTCCTGGCCAGGTGCTGCCCACCGAGGACGAGTCCTACTTGCTCACGGTCGAGCCGTCCAAGATCGTCCTGGACGCCAAGACCGACATCGGCGTTCTGCGGGGCCTCGAGACCCTCCTCCAACTGCTGAGCGCGGACGAAAAAGGCTACTATTTCCCCAGCGTCGCCATCTCGGACAAGCCCCGCTTCGCCTGGCGCGGCCTGATGATCGACGTCGGCCGTCACTTCCAGCCGGCCGACGTCATCAAGAGGAACATCGACGGCATGGCCGCGGTCAAGATGAACGTCCTGCACCTCCACCTGACCGAGGACCAGGGCTTCCGTATCGAATCGAAGGTCTTCCCCAAGCTCCACCAACTCGGCTCGGACGGGATGTTCTTCACCCAGACCCAGATCCGGGAGATCATCGACTACGCCGCCGACCGCGGCATCCGGGTCATGCCCGAGTTCGACCTGCCGGGCCATTCGACCAGCTGGTTCGTCGCCTATCCCGGATTCTCGAGCGCCCCCGGCTCCTACACGATCGAGCGCAAGTTCGGCATCTTCGCCCCGACCTTCGATCCGACCAACGAGAAGATCTATCCTTTCTTCGACGCCTTCTTCAAGGAGATGGCCGGGCTCTTCCCCGACCCGTATCTGCATATCGGCGGAGACGAGGTCGAAGGCCACCAGTGGGACGCCAATCCGGCCATCCAGGCCTTCAAGAAGAAGAACGGTTTTGCGGACAACGAGGCCCTGCAGGCCCATTTCAACCGGCGGCTGCTGCAGACCCTGATCAAGTGCCGCAAGAAGATGGTCGGCTGGGACGAGATCTTCCAGCCCGGTCTGCCGACGGACATCGTCATCCAGTCCTGGCGGGGCCAGAAATCGCTCATCGAGGCCGCCCAAAAGGGCTACCAGGCGATCCTGTCCAACGGCTATTACATCGACCTCTGCCAGCCGGCCGAATTCCATTATCTCAACGACCCCGTCCCCGCAGATTCGCCCCTGTCCGACTTCCAGAAGACCTTCATCCTGGGCGGCGAAGCGACCATGTGGACGGAGCTCGTGACCCCGGAGACCATCGACTCCAGGATCTGGCCGCGGACGGCGGCCATCGCCGAGCGCTTCTGGTCACCGGCCTCGGTGCGGAACGTCGACGACATGTACCGCCGCCTGGGCCCGGTCTCCGTCGAGCTGGAGGAGTTGGGCCTTCTCCACCTCAAGAACGTGGATATGATCCTCAGGCGCCTGGCCGGCGGGCCGCAGATCGAACCGCTGAAGGTCCTGGCCGAGGCCGTCGAGCCTCTCGAGAACTATCAGCGGCACGAGCAGACCACTTACACGAGCCTGTCGCCGTTCACCCGTTTTGTCGACGCCTGCGCTCCGGAATCGCTGCCGGCGCGGCGGTTCAGCAAGACCGTCGAGCGGTTCCTGGCCGGGAAGGAGGCCCAGGACGCTGCGGACCTCAGGACCGCCCTGACGGCCTGGAGGGACAACCATACCTTGGTCCTGGCCCTTGTGGCCGGATCTCCCGCGCTGGCCGAGGTCGAGCCTCTGTCCCTAGGTCTCGCCCGTGTCTCCGCGATCGGGCTCGAGGCCATCGGTCACCTGGCCAAGGGGGAGGGCCAGCCGCCGGCGTGGGTGGAGGAGCAGCGCCGGATACTGGCCGATGCGGCCAAGCCGGCCGCCCACGCCGAGATCGTCGTCGTCAAGGCCGTCGGCCGGCTGGTCGAGGCCTGCGCGGGGACGACCAAGTGACGGGCCTCCCCGGACGGCCGTCCTATACGATCCGGCGGGTCGACGCGGAATTCCCCCCCGGAGATGCGGCCGCGCCCTGGCCGGCCATCCCGCCGCTCGCGGTCGACCGGTATCTCTGGCTGGCCAACGGCTACCGGCCGCCCGTCGAAGCCCGGCTGTGCTGGACGGCGCGCTTCCTCCATGTCCGCTTCCGCGTCGAAGAAACACGTGTCCGGGTGCGCTACACGAAGTTCCAGGACCCCGTCTACAAGGACAGCTGCGTCGAGTTTTTTATCGACGCCTTCCCGGACCTGGGGCTGGGGTACGTCAATTTCGAGACCAACGCCGCCGGGACGCTCCTGGCCGCGTTCGGTCCGGACCGGTTTCGCCGCGAGCCTCTTTGGCCGGAGGACCTGGCCGAGTTCGAGGTGTCGGCTTCGATCGGGGGCCCGGTCGAAGGAGAGTACGGGGCCGGGGCCTGGACCCTCGAATATCGCGTCCCTCTCGGGCTCTTCCGGAAGCTCTACGGCCGGGAGATCGTGTCCGGCCACCGGGCGGCGGCCAACTTCTACAAGTGCGGCGACGAGACCGAGATCCCGCACTACGGGGCCTGGAGCGAGGTCAAGACGCCGTCGCCCGATTTCCACCGGCCGGAGTTCTTCGGCGAGATCGTTTTCGGATGACATGATGGGCGGAACGGGACGGGCGATCCGGACGGCGGTCCTGGCGGCCGCCGTGCTGAGCGCGCTCTCCGGTCCGGCTCGCGCCGGCCAGTCCGTCGCCGTGACCGACAGCCTGGGCCGGACCGTCAATGTTCCCGGGAACGCGGCCCGGATCATCTCGCTCGAGCCGGAGATCACCCGCATCATCGTGGCCTTGGGGGCGGGGGAGAGGCTGGTCGGGATCGATTATTTCCTCCGCTATCAGGACCACTTGTTCCCGCTCATCGCGCCGGCCGCCGCCCGGCTGCCCGTCGTCTCGAACCAGGGCCAGGAGCTCAATTACGAGCTGGCCCTGCGCCTCAGGCCCGAGATCGTCTTCGCCTCCCCCTCGGAGTTCCGGATGGCCGAGTCGATCGAAAAGAAGCTACGCGTGCCGGTCGTCTCCCTGGCCTCGATCGGCCGGATCGACGCCCTGGTCGGGGAGATCGCCCTCCTCGGCCGGGTCCTGGGCCGGGAGGAGAGGGCGGCCCGGCTGGCGGCCTTCGTCGAGGAACGCCTCGGACCGCTCCGGCGGCGGGCCTCGGGATCCGGCGAAAAGAGCAGGCCCTCGATCTACCTGAGCTTCTGGGGCTCGCTCGTCCGCACGCCCGTCGTCTACGAGCCCGTCGACATGGCCGGAGGCCGCAACGTCGCCGCCGGCCTGCTGCCCGATTATCTCGGCGCGGCCGGGGCGACCGTTTCGGTCGAGCAACTTGTCGTCTGGGACCCCGAGGTCATCCTGATCCAGGGCAGCTATCCGCCGGCCGAGAGACGGGTGACCGTCGAGGGCATCCTCCGGGACCCCCGGCTGGCTTCGGTCCGGGCGGTCCGGGCGGGACGCGTCCATTACACGTTCGGATATTGGTACTGGTGGGACCCGGCCCTCGTCCTCGTCGAAACGGTCTACCTCCGCCGGATCCTCCATCCCGAAGACGGACCGGCCCCCGGCCTGGCCGAGGAGGCCGAAAATATATTCAAGGAATTCTACGGCGTCGACGGGGCCTTCGCGGCCCTCTGCCGGATCCTGAGGTGCCATGAGTGGATCCCGAAATAGAACGCGGACGACGGCGATCACCGTATTGGCGATCGTCCTGCCCCTCCTCCTGTTCGTCCTCTCCCTGAACCTCGGGACGTACCGCATTCCGCCGAAGGACGTCCTGCCCATTCTGACCCGGGCCGTCTTTTCCGCGGGCGGCGGCGAGTCCTCTCCGGCCGCGGACGTCCTCATCCGGATCCGCCTGCCCCGCCTGCTGCTGGCCCTCTTCGCCGGGGCCGCCCTGGCCGTATCCGGAGCGTCTCTCCAGGCCCTGTTCAGGAATCCTCTGGTCTTCGAATTCAGCTTGGGCATCTCGTACGGGGCGGCCTTCGGCGCGGCCCTGTCGCTCGTCTTCCTTGGCGCCAAGGTCCCGGCCCAAGCCGCGGCCTTCGTCTTCGCCGTGGCCGCCGTCCTGGCCGTTCTCTTCGTCGCCGGACGGGCGGCCTCCCAGGTCGTGACCATCCTGCTCAGCGGGGTCATCGTCTCGGCGCTCTTCCAGGCCCTCCTCTCGCTGGTCGAGTTCTTCGCCAACCCGTACGCCTTGCAGGCCCTCATCTTCTGGCTCATGGGCAGTCTCGGCCAGGCCACCTGGACCGATCTGGCGATCAGCCTGCCCCTGATCGGCCTCGGCGTCGCGGCCCTGATCGGTCTGCGCTGGCGGCTGAACGTCCTGTCGCTCGGAGAGGATGAGGCCCGGACCCTGGGCATCGATGTCCGGCGGGAGAAGGTCCTCGTCATCATCCTGGCGGCGCTCACCACGGCTGCGGCCACAGCCGTCACCGGGGTCATCAGCTGGATCGGTCTCATCGTGCCCCATCTCGTCCGCATGGCCGTGGGGCCGGACAACCGCAAGGTCATCCCGCTTTCGGCCGCCTTCGGCGCGTCGCTCCTCCTGCTCGCCGACGATATCGCCCGGAGCGCCTTCGCCTTCGAGATCCCCATCGGCATCCTGACCAGCGTCGTCGGCATCCCCTTCTTCATCGTCCTCCTGAAGCGGTCGGGGAAGGTCTGGCTGTGAAGGCCCGTGTCGCCGGTCTGGTCTTTTCCTACGGGGGCTTCAGGCTGGAGATCGACGAGCTCGTGTTCCCCGGCTCGCAGGTCACGGCGGTCGTCGGGCCGAACGGGGCGGGCAAGTCGACGCTGCTCAAATGCCTGGCCGGGATCCTTACCCCTGAGCGGGGCGGGACGTTCGTCGACGGCCGGGACCTGGCCCGGCTCGGCGGGCGGGAGCGGGCCCGCCTCGTCGGCTATGTCCCCCAGGAGCCGACGTACATGTTCAACTACGCCGTCCTCGATTTCGTCCTGACCGGCCGGGCCGCGTTCATCCCCCGCTTTTCCTCGCCCGCGGCGCTCGACGTCGAAGCGGCCCGGGAGGCCCTGCAGTACGTCGGGCTGGCCGATCTCGAGCGCCGTCCGTTCTTCGAGCTGAGCTCCGGCGAAAGACGGCTCGTGCTCATCGCCCGGACGCTGGCCCAGAGGCCGTCGGTCCTGCTGCTCGACGAGCCGACGACCTTCCTCGATCCCCGGCACGAGACCGAGGTCATGGCCCTCATCCGGCGCCTGGCCGTCGAAAGGGCGGCGACCGTCATCGTGACGCTCCATGCCCTGGACATGGCCATGAAATTCGCCGACGCCATGGTCTTCATGAAGGCGGGTGCCGTCGTGGCCGCGGGTCCGCCGGACGACATTCTCGACGAGGCCCTCCTGCGGGCCGTCTACGACGTCGACATCGGCATCGTCGACGTGGCCGGCCGGCGGGTCCTGGTGCGCTGATGCGTCGGAAGGCCTGAGGCCTACTTCAGCTTCTCCTGACCCTTGAACTCACGATAGGGGCTGAGGTACGTCAGCGTCTCGCGGTCGTCTTCGCTGGTCTTCCCCTGGATCATGCGGCCGATGAGCTCGCCCAGGCCGGGCCCGAGCATGAAGCCCTGGCCGCACATGCCGACGGCCAGCATGTAGCCCTCGAGCTCGCGGGCCCAGCCGACGATCGGGAAGCCGTCCGGGGTCATGGGGTAAAGGCCGCGCCAGGTTCTCCGGACGCGCAGGTTCCTGAGCCGGGGGATAAGGTCGACCATGCGGCTGGCGACCATGGGCAGGAACGAGCTCGTCTCCCGGACGTCCATACCCCAGAGGCTGGGGCTGGGCGTGATGCAAAAGATGACCTGGCCCGTGGCGTGCTGGTAGAAGTAATAGTTGGCCGATCCGGCCACGGGGCGGATGTCGACGACCATGGGCCCGAGGAAGCGGGCCACGGCCTCCGTCACGGCGGCTTCGTGGGAATCCGGCCGGACGGGGACGTCGATCCCCGCCATGGCCGCGACCTCGGCGCCCCAGGGGCCGGCCGCGTTGATCACGACGGGCGCGCCGTATTCGCCTTTGTCGGTGCGCACCCCGGCGACCCGGCCGCCGGACACCACGAGACCGGTCACCCGTTCGTTGAAGAAGAAGCGGGCGCCCAGGGTCTTGGCCCTGCGGTAGAACGCGTGGATGGCGAGCAGGGGAGAGGCGTTCCCGTCTTCCGGCGAGAACGTCCCGCCGATAAGCCCTTCGGGGTTGAGGTCGGGGATGATCTGCAGGAACGACGGGGCCTCATGCCAATCGATGTTGAGGCCGGCCGCTTTCTGCCCGGTCAGGAGATCCTTGAGCGTCCGCTCCTCTTCGGGCCGGTAGGCGACGTAGCTGTAGCCCCCCTTGTGCCACTCGACGTCGTCTCCGTGGCGCTCCTTCCAGGTCGAGAAGATCTCCAGGCTGCGGAGGCAGATGCGGATCTTGGCCGGGTCGGAATGGGTGGCCCGGAGGCCGCCGATGGCCCGCTTGTTCGACCCCTGCCCGACGCTCGGGCACTGATCGACGACGAGGACCTCGAGGCCGGCCTCGGCCAGGGCCAGGGCCGCGGGCGCACCGACGCTCCCGGCCCCGACGACAATGACGTCGAAGCTCTTATTCGCGGTCATGGCCTTCGTCCTTCCCCTCCAGGCCGGCGAAGATCCCCAGCGGGACCTCGATGAAGAGGGGGCGCTTCGGCTGGTCGACGACCTCGGCGTCGGGCACACCCTCCTCCCGGAAAAGCCGGTGGACGAGGGGCGTGCACGTCTTGGCGCCGCACGAGCCCATGCTCGTCCGCGTGATGGCCTTGATCTCGCTGATGTCCCGCAGGCCCTCCCGGATGAGCTTGCGGATCTCGCCGGCGGTGACCCGCTCGCAGCGGCAGATGATCGTGTCGTCGGCCGTCCGCTCGACGTAGCGGTCGAGGGGCGCGGCCGTCTCGGGGGGCTGGATCCGGATGCCGGCGATCCTCTTGGCGTACTCGCGGGGCGCCCGGACCTTGACGAGGACCGTGCGGTCGTTGGCCTTGAGGGACTTGACCGCGCCGACCTCGACCCGGCCCAGGGCGTTGCCTTCGGTGTCCTCGACGACGACGCGGTCCCCGGGCTTCAGGGTGTCCTTGAGGAACTCGAAGGGGATGGCCACGGTCGGAAAGTCCGCGTCCTTGCGGTAGTCGACGAGGGTGATGGCCAGGCCCGGGCAGATGGCCACGCACTTCTCGCAGCCGGTGCAGCCCTTCCCGGCCTTCTCGGCGACGAACGACGGCAGGAGCCGGATGTCGCTCTCGTCGATCTCGATGAGGTCGTTCGGGCAGACGCCCGTGCAGGGGTCGCAGGGGATCTCCTGATTGCAGTGGAGGACCGGGAAGACCCCGCTCTCCGGGCCCGGCGTCCGCTCGGGAACGGTCGCGCCCGGCCGCGACTTGAGGATGTCCGCCGTCCGGTACCAGTCCGGCGATATCTCGCCGACGTCGCAGCCGAGGGCCCGGGCCACTTCGAGGCCCCGGATCTTCCCGGAAAAAATGGCCGCCGAGGCTTCGGCGATCTCCTCGGCGTCGCCGGCCGCGAAGGCCGGCAGCCCGAACTCGCGGGCCTTCTCCGTGAACTCGTTGACGGGATCGAGGCCGACGGCGATGAGAAGGGTGTCGCAGTCGAAGGACCGCTCGGAGCCCTCGATCGGCCGGAACTTTTCGTCGACGCGGGCGATCGTGACCGACTCGACGGCGTCCGTGCCGTTGGCGCTGACGACCGTGTGGGACGTATACACCGGAACGCCCAGCCGGGCCAGCTTGTCCCGGTGGACCTTGTATCCGCCGCATTCGGCCATGACCTCGACCAACCCGACGACAGCGATGCCGGCTTGGAGGGCGTGATAGCCGGCAATGAGGCCGACGTTGCCGCCGCCGACGATGAACAGCCGGCCGGTCGGCTTGACCAGGTCCCGGTTGACGAGCGTCTGGAAGGCGCCGGCGCCGTAGACGCCGGGCAGAGTATTGCCGGGAAAGGCCAGGTTCTTTTCCCGCGCGCCGGACGTCACCAGCAGGATCCCGGGCTCGACGAGAACATATTTCCGGCCCTCGACGAGAAGGCCGACCTTCCCGTCGCTGTAGACGGCCAGGACCGTCGTCTGGAGCCAGACCCGGACGCCGGGGAACGAGCGGACCTCGTTCTCCAAACGGGTGGCGATGTCGATGCCCCGGGTGCCGGCGTAGACCGCGTTGATGGAGCCGAAGAACCGGTGGGTCTGCAGGACCAGCTTGCCGCCGAGCCGGTGCTTGTCGTCGACGAGAAGGGTTTCGATGCCGCGCCGGCCGAGCTCGATCGCGGCCGAAAGCCCGGCCGGCCCGCCGCCAATGATCAGGACGGGCACGCGGACGGTCTCGATGGGGCGGGCCTCCCCAAGGCCGGCGGCGCCGGGGCCGACGGGAGGGAGCTCGGGCAGCCCCTCGACGGGCTCGACGCGGACGCCGGGGCGGACAAGCTCCATGCAGGACTTCACGGGAACGCCGTCGGCCAGGACCAGGCACTGGGCGCATTGGCCGTTGGCGCAGAAGATGCCCTGGGCCGCACCGTCCTTGGCGTGGTGTCCGAAGACCCGGACGCCGGAGGCGAAAAGGGCGGACGACAGGGTTTCTCCCTCGAAGGCTTCCAGGGCGCGCCCCTTCCAGGTGAAGGAGACCTTGGATCGGGGAGGGATCGGCAGGATCGGGTGCTGCTCAATGCGGTACATGGACGGTCCTTCTCCTCATGTCTTCGCCCGGCGGCCTGGCAAAGGCGGTCATTATAGCACAGACAGAAGTGTGGAGAGAACGGCAGGAAGATGATGTATAATCGGCCCGATGAGTCCGATCCGCAGGACCGCCCGCCCGGCCGGAACAGCCGCTTTTCTCGTTCTCTTCGTCCTCGGGAACGTGGTCCCGGCGGTCGCCGCGTCCGGGTCCGCCGGGCAGGCCCCGACAGCGGCGGCCGAAGGGGCCGCCGCCGACACTTTTCCGAAAAGCCTGAAGCAGGCCGGCCGCGATTTTCTCAGCGATACCGGCCGGATCTGGACGTCGCCGGCCCGCATCAGAAACAGGAACGTCTTCCCGCTCATCGCCCTGGCCGCCGGCACGACCTTCCTCATCGCCGGCGACGAGGCCGTCCGTGACGGGGTCGTCTCGTACGCGGACCAGCACGCCTGGGTCGGAGATGTGAGCCCGGTCATCACCCAGCTCGGGGGCGTGGCGGGCTTCGCTACGGCCGGGGTCTTCTTCGGCGCGGGCCTGCTGTTCAAGGACGACCGGGCCAGGGATACGGGCTACCTGGCGGCGAGCGCCATCCTCCAGGCCATGCTCGTCGACAACGTCCTCAAGATCGTGGCCGGCCGGCAGCGCCCGTACGTCGCCGACGGCGAGGACCATTGGGGCGGGCCGGCCGCCTACTTTAGTGGAGGCGGAGAGGCTAACCGGTCCTTTCCGTCGGGGCATGCGGCCACGGCCTTTGCCCTGGCGACCGTCGTCTCTCTGCAGTACCGCCATCATGTCTGGGTCCCGGTCCTGGCTTATTCGCTCGCTGCCGGGGTGGGATTGTCGCGAATGACGCTCGACAAGCACTGGTCCTCCGACGTTCTCGTCGGCGCCGTCGTCGGCCACCTGGTCGCCCGCCTGGTCGTCCGCGACTACGCCAGCCGGAGACGTTTCACGCCGATGCTCGCCTGTTCGCCCCGGGGCTTCTCGGTCAGCCTGTTCTACGATCTCGAACCGGCCGGCCGGTGAGCGCCGCGGAGAGGATATCCAAGGAAAGGACGGACCGATGAAAGCCATCTCCCTTGCGATCCTCGTCTAGTGTCTCGGGATCTCGGCCGGCGGGGCCTTCGGCCAACGGACCGAGAAGCCGGTCCTCCACGGGCGGGAGTGGGTGGCCATCACCGGCAAACCCCTGGCGGCCACGGCCGGGGCCATGATCTTCGCCAAGGGCGGGAACGCCGTCGATGCCGCCTGCGCCATGCTCGGCGCCGTCTGCACCATGCATGATGTCCTGAGCTGGGGCGGCGAGACCCAGGCCCTGATCTACAATCCCAAGACGGGCCAGGTGGTCGCCCTGAACGCCCTGGGTGTCGCGCCGACCGGGGCGACCGCCGAATTCTATAAGAGCAAGGGCTACGCTTACCCGCCCGAATACGGGGTGCTCTCGGCCGTCACGCCCGGGACCCCGGGCGGGCTGCTGACGATGCTGGCCGAGTTCGGCACGATGAGCCTGGCCGAGGTCCTCGCCCCGGCCCTGCGCATGGCCGAGGGCTACCCCATGGACAAGGAGACGGCCGACCGCATCGAGAAAGACAAGGACAGGATCAAGGCCTGGCCCTATTCGCGGGCCGTCCTCCTGCCGCACGCCGGGGAAGCGACCGAAGCGCCTCGTGCGGGAGAGATCTTCCGTCAGCCCGACCTGGCCGCGACCCTGGCCAAGCTGATCGAGGCCGAACGCCAGGCCCTGGCCGCGGGGAAGACCCGGAAAGAGGCCATCCTGGCCGCCTACGACCGGTTCTACAAAGGCGACATCGCCCGGGAGTTCGTTCGCGGCTCGAAGGAGCAGGGCGGACTCATCACGATGGAGGACCTGGCCGCCTGGAAAGTCCATCTCGAGAAGCCGGTCTCGACCAATTACAAAGGCATCGAGGTCTTCAAGCTGACGAGTTGGGTCCAGGGTCCGGTCATGCTCCAGGCTCTGAACATGCTCGAGAGAATGGACCTCAAAGGCCTGGGCTTCAACAGCGCCGCCTACATCCATACGCTCTACCAGGTCATGAACCTGGCCTTCGCCGACCGGGATTTCTACTACGGCGATCCCTATTTCCCGCCGGAAGAGCCCCTCCTCGGGCTCCTGTCGAAGGACTACGCCCGCGAGCGGATCAAGCTCATGCGCGCGGACCGGAACGACCCCGACGTCAAACCCGGCGATCCCTATCCCTTCGAAGGCAAGACCAATCCGTATCTCGGCCATCTCGACCGCTGGCTCGATTGGGGCCGCGGCGAGGCCGCGTCCCTGGACGCGGCCCAGGCCGCCGAGGTCGAGGCCTCCTTTCGCGCCGGAACGACCTCCATCCAGGCCGCCGACAAGGAGGGTTGGGTCGTCTCCGTGACGCCGAGCGGCGGCTGGATCCCCTGCGTCATCGCCGGCAAGACCGGCGTGGGCATGAGCCAGAGGGCCCAGAGCTTCGTCCTCGACGAGCGGCAGAACCCGTTCAACGTCATCGCCCCGGGGAAACGGCCGCGGGCGACGCTGACCCCCGGATTGGCCCTGAAGGACGGCCGGCCCTTCCTGTCCTTCGCCGTCCAGGGCGGCGATACGCAGGATCAGAATCTGCTCCAGTTCTTCCTCGACGTCGTCGAATTCGGTCTGAACGTCCAGCAGGCCTGCGAGGCGCCGAACATCACGAGCTACCAGATGCACGACTCCTTCGCCGACCACAAGATCTTCCCGGGCAAGCTCGACGTCAACGAATCGGTCCCGCTCGAAGTCCGTGACAAGCTCAAGGCCATGGGCTATGTCCTGGCGGTCAAGAAATACACGTCGGGCCCGATCAACGCCATCTTCTTCGACCGCGTCCACGGAACGTTCTGGGGCGGCAGCAGCAACTACGGCGAGGATTACGGCGTCGCCTGGTAAGAGGGGAGGTCCGATGAAATACCTGGCCGTGGCCGCGATCATCCTGGCGCTCGCTTTCCTCCAGA
>JAPKZE010000411.1 GCA_026393955.1 Candidatus Aminicenantota bacterium | reverse complement strand
TATCAGACGACCGACGAGGATTTCATGCCCGGCCTGTTCCCGTTCAAGGTGCTGCGCATGGACAAGGACGAGGTCGTCGCCGACGTCGTCAAGCAATACACCGGGTTCTGCTACACCGCGCTGACCTCGCCGGACTGATCGTCCCCTCCCTTACATCCCGGCTTCCCGATGCCCGCCCGCGGCGATGAGCCCGGCCTGGAGAAGGAGCGGTCTCGTCATCGACCCGGTCGAGGGGTCTTTCAGAGCGTCCATCCCGAAGATGAAGGCGATGCCCGAGATCTGTCCCATCAGGATGAGGAGGCTGTTCGACGTGCCCTCGGGGGCCGGGTGGGTGATCTCGGCCCCGTACTGGAAGGCGATCGGCCCGGCGCTCAGCAGGAAGAATCCGAAGGCGAATCCCGACAGGTATAAGAGCCAGACGGTGGACGCGTAGGTCATTCCGAAGAGGCCGGGAAGGAGTCCCACGAGGGCCAGGACGATGAACGGCTTCCGCCGCCGGACCGTGTCGGAGATAAGGGAGATGACGATGGCCCCGGCGATGCCACCGGCGAGCGTCAGGGCGCCGAGGAGGCCGGCCTGGGAGATGGTGAAGCCGCGCGGCCGGATGATATCCTCGACCCAGGTCGAGACGCTGTTGAACAAGCCCAGCCCGATGAAGAAGATGACCAGCAGGAACAGGAAATCGCGCCGGCGGAGCATCATCTTCAGGCCGTCGAACATCAGGACGCGCTCGTCGGAGCCGGCCGGCGTCGGCGGATGCTCCCGGGCGACGGCCAGGAATACGACCGTCGTCACGGCCATGGCCAGTCCGTAGACCAAAAGCATCCCCTTCATCCCCGACCGCAGGAACAGATACGGCGAGAGGAGCATGGCTGTTAGGGGGCCGACGTAGAGCGCCAGGGTCCCCAGGGCCGAGGCCGTCGCCCTCTCGCGGGCGGGGAACCAGCGCACGGCCACCTTGGTGATGGCGCCCATCACGAACGGCTGGCCGATGGCGATCCCGATCTGGGCGGCGATGACGATCGTGTAGTTCGAAGCGAAGAGGCCGCGCAGGATGGCGAAGACCGCCGAAAGCACTCCGCCGAGCCCGGCCGCGGCTTTGAATCCCCACGTGTCGATGGCCCAGGCCGCGGGGATGGCGACGAACATGTAGACGATCATGAAGACCATCGACAGGAGGCCGATCATCAGGTCGGATTTGCCGTAATAGGCGGCGGCGGGGCCGGTGATCGGCGCGAACGAGAGCCACAGGAGCTGGGTCATCGCAGCCATGGCCCCGAAGACGGCCAGGACGATCCAGCGGGCGCGGTAGACCTTGATCGGGTCATTGTCCATGGAACAGGCCTCCTTCGACGGAATGTCTCACGCCGCCGCCGAGCGGACGGCCGCGAGATGGGTTTCGAGCAGCCGGCGCGCGATCCCGACGATGGCCGGCATGACGCCGTCCGCCGGGAGGCGGCCCGCCTCGACCGGGTCTGCGAACGACAGGTGGATGCGGGGCCGGACGCGCCGGGGAAAGACCATCTGGGAGCTGACCTGCAGGAACTCGGCCAGCTTCTGGCGCCGGGCCGGGCTCCGGCGGATCCGGACGAGAGGGCTGTCGATGAAACGCGGCAGGATGATGCCGCCGGCGATGGCCACCTGGAGGACCGTGGCCGGGACCCGGCGGAGCATGATCTCGAGGCTGCGCGACCATTCGCCGACCGCCTCGGCCGCCCCCGGGCTCGTCTCCGGGTCGGGTTCGACCTCGGTGTGCGGATAGATGAGCAGGGCGCCTCCCGCCTCGAGATGACGGAGCGAATCGCGCATGGCCCGGGCCCGTCCGGCCGCGGTGTTCCGGGCGAAGATGAAGTGCTCGCGGGCCGCTTCGAAGGCCCTGGTGAAGCCGACATCCGACAGGATGATCTTGAGGTCGGGCCTGGGGATGGCGGCCATCAGGGCCAGGGAGTCGTAGGCCCCCGGGTGGTTGGAGGCGACGATGAGCGGCCCGGCCGCGGGGATGCGCTCCGCGCCCCAGACGACCGGTTCGAGCCCGAGATCGCGGAGGACGCTCCGGCCGCCGCCGGGAAGGCCGGCGGAGCGGATCTCGAAGTCGGCGCGGGCCATGCTCTTGGCGAAGCGGCCGGCCGGGAGGCGGAAGAGGGGTCCGAGCAGCCGCCGCGCCGGGCCCGAAGGAGAAAATCCCATGGCCCGGACGATCTCGTCGATGATCCGGTCCCGGTAGCGGGCGACGGCGGGCCGGTCGGGTGCGAGGGGCATGCGCTTCGGGAGCGGACGGTCCGCTCGGGCACGACTATAGGGCGGGGGGAAGGCGAATGTCAACAACAGAGAAGGCCGGTTATTTGGCCTTCTTGTCTTTTTGGCCCTTCTTGGGCTTTTCGGACGCCGGCTTGTCCTTTTCGGGCTTGGCCCATTTGCCGGCCTTCCAGGTCCAGTGGGCGCCGGTCTGCTCCCAGGTCCCCGGGACCCAGACCTTGCCCTTCTTCCCTTTGACCCAGCGGCCCTCGGCCCACTCGTAATTGATGCCGGCCCATTTCCAGTAGCCGGGCAGCCAGACATGGGCCTGGCTCGGCTGCAGGGTCCGGGCCTCGTTCCTGTGCGGGGGAGGGCCCACCCGGGGCTGGTCTTCGGCGGCCAGGCCCGCGGCGGTCAGGAGCAACAAAGCGCCCAAGAGGGCCCAGGCGGTCCTTTTCATCTGTTCCTCCGACCCTTTAGTCGGAGGACGGGGGTGAAAGTGCACGGGAGGAGGCCACTCCCCGAGGCCTAGCCCGGGCTACTTGTTCGAGTTGATGACCTCGAGGACCTTCAGGAGGTAGTCGTAGCCGGGCCGGTCGAGGGTATTCTGGCCGAGGTACTTGAACTGGAGGACACCGTTCGCGTCGACGATGTAGACGCTGGGGATGTTCTGATCGACTTTGCTGCCGCTCCACTCGTTGCGGAAAAGGTCCAGCTTCTTGGAGAGCGTCCGTTCGCCGTCGACGAGAATGGGGAAGGGGGTCGGGATCTCGCCCTTGGCCAGCGAATAATCCTCGGGGAAGATCTGGCGGAATCGCTCCATGCGGATCTTCCCTTTCTCATCGAGCTTGGCGGGATCGGCCGGGTTCTTGGTCGCCCGGACCGTCTCGAGCTGCCCGGGCAGAGCCTCGAGCCAGGCCTTGACGATATCCTGCGTGTAGGGAAAGACGACCAGGACCTTGACGTTGTACTTCTCCTGGATCTTCTTCGCTTTCTCGAGCTCGGCCAGCTCGACGTAGCGGTAGTTGCAGATCGTGCACCAGTAGTTCTCGGCCGCGTAGCCGCGGGGGAAGAGGATGAGCACGTTCTGGCCGCGGAGCGACGAAAGGGTCAGGGTCCCGCCCTGGTAGACGGGCAGGGTGAAGTCGGCCATAGGCTGGCCGACGATGGCCGGCTGGGGCCGGGGCTCGGGGTTCTGCGCCTGCGCCGGGGCCGCGGGCTGGGCTTGCTGCGCGGCCTGGTTCGGCTTGGGCTCGGTGACGACCTGCCCCGCGGCCTGGCCCTTGAACATGATCGTGATCGCGGCGACGGCCGCCACGATCAAAACGATCACGAGAATGGTGGCTTTCTTCTTGTTGATCATCGGGGGACTCCTTCAGAGAGATGCCCCTATTAAAGGCGCAACACGGTGCCGAGTCAATAGGAGGGGGTCGGGCCGAGGGGGGCGAGAAATTCGGACGCGCCGAGCGTCTTCTTCGAATGGAGGGACGCCGTTAAGGCTCCCCGAAGTCCGGACATATTGACAATGTAGACACAAGTAGATAAGATGTGGCTACAATAACCGTTGAGCCGGAGGTGGGCCGTGACCGTTGGGATTCGAGAGCTCAAGAATAAGCTTAGCCACTACTTGGACAAGGTCCGTGCCGGCGACCGGATCGCGGTCACGGACCGTGGCACGGTCGTCGCCTATGTCATCCCCGCGGCGGGCTCGCCCGGGATCGAGGGCCTGCTGAAGCTCGTCCGCGAGGACCGCGCCGCCTGGGAGGGGGGGAAGCCCGCTGGGGCCCTGTCCCTCGCAAGTGTCCGGGGCACGGCCATTTCGGAGATCGTCGTCGAGGACCGGCGTTGATCCTCTATCTCGAGACGTCCAACCTGGTCAAGCTCTACGTCCGGGAGAAGGACTCGGAAGCCGTGCGCGCCAGCGTCCAGGCTTCCGAGGCCGTCGCCACTTCGGTCCTGGCATACGCCGAGGCCAGGGCCGCGTTCGCCCGCAAGCTCCGCGAGCAGGGGATCACGAAAGACGCTCACGGAGCCTTGAAGCAGGTCCTCGACGCGGACTGGCCTTCCTTCTTCGTCCTGAACGCTACCGCGGCAACGGCCCGATTGGCCGGCGACCTGGCTGAAAAGCACGCTCTGCGCGGATTCGACGCTCTTCACCTCGCCTCGGCCGTCGAGCTCCGATCTGCCGGCGCTACGGACCTCCGTTTCTCTTCCGCGGATGACCGCCTGCGCGCCGCTGCCCGAGCGGAGGGTTTCGAGCCCGCTTAGGCGGGTCCGGCTTCCGAGATGACGGCCACCCACAATTCACGATCGAGCGCTGTGGCCAACGACCAACAGCTCGCGATGGCGCGTTAGATCAGAGCCGGATGCGGATCCCGATCTGGAGGCTGAAGCCGCTGAGGTCGATCTTCGGCTCCAAATAGCTGGGGTCCACGGGATCTCCCGTCGCGACGATCGTGAAGCCGCTGATCTCCGTGGTGCCGGCGGTATCGGAAAAGATATAGAGCTTCCCCTCGGTCGTGTCCGGACCGCCGCCGCTGCCGTCCGTCGTCCCCGTGACGAGCTCGAAGTTCTTGAACTTGGCGTAGCGCCCCACAGCCTCGAAGAAGAAGCCCAGCTTCGGGGAGAGCATGTACTCGACGCCCAGGCTGCCGTGGAAGCCGATATCGATGCCGCTCCTCTGGCTGCCTTGGACCGTCATCTCCATCCATTCGGTCGGGCTGAACTCCAGCCCCTGCGTCGATTCGAGCTTGAGCCCGGCGTAGTAAGCGGCCCCCGCGTCCGCGGTCAGGTTGAGCTTGTTCGCGAGAGGGGTGGTGAAAAAGAGGCCCAGGCGGATTGGCATGGCGGTCAGCGTCGGCACGACCGTCAGCGTGACAGATTCGGTCTCGCCGTCAGTAAAGGTCCCGACCGAGCTGCTGGAGTTCCGCATGTAGCCGACGCCGAGGCCGAGGCCGAGCTTGGGGCTGAGCTGGTAGATGATATCGCCTCCGAAGCTGTAGCCGCCGTGGACGGGCTTGTAGGAGCCCGTGACGGTCCCTGTTCCCTCGGCTTGATAGTACTCCAGGATCTCGAAGTAGTAATCGGAGCCGTCGTTCACGTCGCCGGCGAGGACGTGGGAGTATCCGCCGTAGAGCTTGACGGACAGCTTCGAGGCCTTGGCCGCGGGCGTCGGGGCGTCCTGGATGGCCAGGGAGATCCCCTCGAAGCCCTTCGGGTAGATGAAGTCGATCTTGGGCTTTTCAGGCCCTTCCGCCGCGGCCGCCGCCGCCGCGGCGAGCAGGCCGACCGCCAGGAAACCGATGACCAGTCCGCATTTCAAGGAATGACTGCGCACAGAACACCTCCCCAAATGAGATCCAACACATCTACTTTAGCCTGATGACCGGAAAAAAAGCAATATAAAAATGTGACTGAAGCGAGCTTAGCCCTTGATGCGGTATTCCTTGAACTGGGTGCCGCGGAACTTGTCCATGAGGAAGAGCCGGTCGCCGTAAATGAAGATGCCGTCGACGAAGAAGTCGAGCGGCAGCGTCCCGAGGAGCGCACCGTCGGCGTTATAGACCTCGAGCTTATAGGCGTCGGTCGTCCGCAGCTCCTGACCATCGCCCTGGACCTGGTAGCCGATGGTCCGGCCGCCGCTCGAGTCCATGGTCATGCTGACGGCCGTGCCGACCTGCTCCTCTTTCTTCAGCTGCCGGGTCAGGCCGACGACCCAGACCCGGCCCTTGCCGTCGACGGCGACGCCGCTGGCACACCGGTTCATCTCGGGCATCCGGATGGACACGCCGCCGCCCTGCCGATCGACCTTGCCCTTCTCCTTGATCTCCATGGAGTAGGGGAGCTCACGGTCGGCCCGCCAGAGCAGGCGGCCGTCGGCCGCGTATTTCTCGATCCGGTTCTGGACGGGAAAGACGAGATAAACCTGGCCGGCGCCGTCGACGGTCATAATGACCTCGTTCCCGCCGTTGTTGACGAGGTCGTCGCCGAAGTCGCGGGGTTCGCCGAACTCGCGCAGGAGCTTGCCCTCGCGGTCGCGGACCTTGACCAGCTTCGGCAGGGCCGCGGGCTTCTCCTCGTCCTGGTTCATGATGAAGCGCATGCGCGGCGAGCCCTCGACGAGCTCCCCGCCCTTTCCCAGGAACACGGGCCCGGCGCCCTGCTCCAGGACTTTGAGGGTCTTGTGGTCCTTGCCGTCCGGGGTCAGGACCTGGATGCGCTGGTTATTGGGGTCGGAGACATAGAGGAAGCCCTTGTCGTCCACGGCCAGCCAGGACGGGTAGTAGAACTCGCCCGGCCCCTGGCCTTGCCGCCCGCAGGACGCCTTGAACTTGCCGTCCGGGCCGAACTTCTGAACGCGGTGGTTGCCCGTGTCGAGGACGTAGAGGTCGCCGGCGCCGTCGACAGCGATCACGGACGGCATGTAAAAGGCCAGGTTCTCATCGGTCGTTTCGACGTCGCCGAGCGTGCGGACCGGCTCGAGCGTCACTTTGGCGGTCTTGCCCCAGGCGCCCGGCCCGGAATTATGGACAAGCTTGACGCCGTCCACGGTCTCGACCTTCTGGCCGGCGGCGAGCGTCGCGGCCAGGACGAATGCGGCCAATATCAGAACGGACATTGCTCTCATGCGATCTTCTCCTTGTCTCATTAACCGATTATAGGGCGAAACTGTTGCCTGACAAAGCCGCGTGTTCCCGATAGCGGGAGATCGCCTTATCGGGATCGGCGGAGAGATTGCGCCGCTTCCAAGTGAGAGGCCCGCCCTGGCGGAAAAAGTGGCGCCGCATTGAACGGGGAGACCGATTGAAATATAGTGACGCCGAAGACGCGCCGGGAGGGATGGACATGGACGACCGCGGCATCCTCGAGCTTCTGCAGGCGATGGTCAAGGCCCCGAGCCATCCGGGGGTCCCGAGGCAGGAGGAGGCGGCGGCCCGCGCGCTCGACGCGTACCTTCGAAAACACGGGATCCCCAGCGAGCTCGTCGAGGTCCGCGAAGGCCGGCCGAACGTCCTCGCGACGCTCGAAGGGCGCCGGCCCGGCCCGCATCTTCTCCTCTGCGGGCACCTGGACACGGTCCCGCCCAACGCGGGCGCGCCCGTCGACTTCTTTTCCGCGAAGGTTGAGGGCGGCCGCATGTTCGGCCGCGGCACCGTGGACATGAAGGGCGCGCTGGCGGCCATGGCCGGGGCCCTCGTCGACATCCGCGGGTCCGGCGGCCTCGAAGCCGGCCGGGTCACCCTGGCCGCGGTCATCGACGAGGAGATGGAAAGCCTCGGCGCCGAGGCCCTGATCCGGAGCGGCTTCAAGGCGGACGGGTGCGTCATCGGCGAGCCGACCGAGAACCGCGTGGCCATCGGTCACAAGGGCCTCGAGTGGCTCGAGGCGACATTCACCGGCAAGGCGGTCCATGGCAGCATGCGCGAGGAGGGCATCGACGCCATCTCCGCCGCCGCCCATTTTGTCGCGCTCGTCGAGACCGGGCTCATCCCCGCATTCGAGCGCCGGCGGGACCCTGTCCTGGGGCTCCCGGCCATCAACCTGGGCACGATCCGGGGCGGCCAGCAGCCTAGCATGGTCGCCGCGGACTGCCGCATCCAGCTCGACCGCCGCTGGGTGACTACGGAAACGGTCGCCCAGGTCTTCGACGACCTCGAACGACTCCTGACGCGGGTCCGAGCCGCCCGGCCCGGGCTGAAGACGCACCTGGAGCGCATGCCCGAGGGCATGGCCACGATGGTCCACGGCCCGCTCATCATCGATCCCGGCCACCCGCTGGTCCGCGCCGCGCAGGGAGCCCTTGAGGACGCCGGCAGTCCCGACGGCGGCCTGACTGTGGTCCCGGCCTGGACCGACGGCGCCCTCATCTCGCGC
>JAPKZE010000262.1 GCA_026393955.1 Candidatus Aminicenantota bacterium | reverse complement strand
ACACCGCGGCCAGCTCGGACGTGGAGCCGTAGGCGAAGCCCTCGGCGACGTCCCGGCTGAGGTCGACGGTGGCCAGCCCGTCCTTGGCGATGAAGACTTGGCGCACCCGGGTCTGGGGCGGGAGCGGCGACAGGAAGCCGGCCTCCGAGCCCCGGACGAGCTCAGCCAGGGCCCGCTCGGCCTCGTCGGCCTCGGTCGGACCGGCCAGGATCTCGCGCGTCTCCTTGTGGAGGAGGTCGTCGTCTTCGGCGGCGAAGAAGAGCGTAACGGTCCGCGTGGCCGGCCGGCCGCCGGGCGTCTCGGGCGACTTGGGGATGTTGGCGTCGACGAAGTGCTTGACCTTCTCCCCGCCCCCTCCGGAGAAAAAGACGATGACGAGGACGAGCAGCACGAGGGCCAGGCCGCTCAGGACGAGCGCCGGTCCGGTGATCTTGCCTTTCCTTCTCTTCTTCGCGGTCATGGCACCCTACTCGCCCGTACGGAGATAGCGGACGAGGCCGCGGTAGACGGCCTCGGCGACCTTGGTCTGAAAAGCGTCGGAAGCCAGCTTCTGCTCCTCGTCCGGGTTGGAGATGAACGCGGCCTCGACGAGGATGGCGGGACAGGCGACCCCGGTCAGGACCTTGAAGGGGGCCTGTTTGATGCCGCGGTTGCGCGTCCCGAGCATCGCGTCGAGCTCGCCCTGGACGAATTCGGCCAGGCGGCTGCTCTGCTTGATATAGGCGTTCTGGGCCATGTCCCAGAGGATCATCATCAGGTCGTTGTCCGTGGAGGGGTCGATGCGGCTCTGGAGCTCGGTCGAATTGTTCTCGAGGTAGGCCAGCCGGCGCGTCTCCTCGTCGGTGGCGTTGAGGCTGAGGAAGAAGGTCTCCGAGCCGGCCGCCTTCTTCTGGACGGCCCCGTTGGCATGGATGCTGATGAACAGCGCGGCCTTGTTGTTGTTGGCGATGGCCGACCGCGTCTCCATCGGGACGTCGACGTCGCGGTCCCGGGTCAGGACGACCTCGAAGCCCATCTCTTTCTCGATCAGGGCCTTGAGTTTGAGGCTGATGGCCAGGGTGATGTCCTTCTCGAGGTTGCCGAAACGGCCCTTGGCGCCCGTCTCCAGACCGCCGTGGCCGGGGTCGATGACCACGATCCGCTCGGCCGGGGTCTGGGCGGCGAGGGCGGCGGCGAGAAGGAGGCCGGCCGCGGCGCCTATCCGAAAGATCTTCATGTCCGGGTCTGGTGGAGGCGGCGGGAATCGAACCCGCGTCCGAAGGCATTCAACAACAGGTCTCTACACGCTTATCCTCTTCCTTGATCTCGCCCCGCGGCGCCCGAAGAGGAAAGGCGCCGTAAGGCCAGCCCCGATGTTGTTTCGCTCCCCGGCCTCAAGGCCGGACCGGTTCGCTATCCCGCCCGGTTGACGCTCCGAAGGTCCTGCGGGAGGGGGCCCCCGGAACGGCGTGCCTTTCTATTAGGCCGCGACTGCTAAAGGTTCTGCAGTTAGATTGTTTCCACCGGTTTAGCGAGGATGGGTGGGACCTCGGCGTGCAACCTGTGTCTCATTACCTCCGTCGAGACCAGTTCGCCCCCAAACTCCTTTCAAGTGTCCATTATAAGGGTAGCGGCCCGGCTTTTCAACTGAGAAAAAGAAGGGACCAGGTCTTCGCAAACCGAAGGCCGAAGGTTGGCGGGGCCATTTGCGAAGACCTGGTCCCTTCTTTTTGTCCGGTTGACTCGGGCCCCCGGCCGCCTTATAGTCCGGTCGACAGATCCCCGAAGGAGAACACGATGACGATCACAGCCCATTTGAGGAAGAATCCGGCGGCGGCCCTGGCGGCCCTTCTCGCTGTATCGGTCCTGGCGGCCTGCGGGACCGGGAAGACCGCGAAAGAGCCCGCGGCCGGGCCAGCGGCGGCCGCCGCTCCGGCGGCGGTCCTGGCGCCCGTGCCGCCCATGGGCTTCAACACCTGGAACAAGTTCGGCTGCAACGTCGACGAGAAGCTCATCCGCGAGACCGCCGACGCCATGGCCGAGACGGGCATGCTCGACGCCGGATACCGGTATCTGGTCATCGATGACTGCTGGCAGGTCGAACGCGGCGCCGACGGACGGATCATCGCCGACCCGCAGCGCTTCCCCGGCGGCATGAAGGCCCTGGCCGACTACGTCCATGGCAAGGGCCTCCTCTTCGGCATCTACTCGGACATCGGGCCCAAGACCTGCGCCGGCCGCCCGGGCGCGGCCGGATTTTTCGACATCGATGCGGCCACCTACGCCGAGTGGGGCATCGACTACATCAAGGTCGACTGGTGCAATTGCGACGACCTCGACGCGCCGACGGAATACGCGAAGTTCCGCGACGCCCTGCGCCGGAGCGGCCGCCCGATCGTCCTGAGCATCTGCGAATGGGGCCGGAACGATCCTTGGAAATGGGCCAAGGGAATCGGCCAGCTCTGGCGGACGACGGCCGACATCGGCGACAGCTGGGACAGCGTCGTCTGGATCGTCGGCGCCAATTCCCGGCACGCCGACGCGGCCGGCCCCGGCGGCTGGAACGATCCCGACATGCTCGAGGTCGGCAACGGCGGCATGGCCTTCGACGAGTACAAGACCCACTTCTCGCTCTGGGCGATCATGGCCGCCCCGCTCATGGCCGGCAACGACCTCCGGGCCATGACCGAGGAGACAAAGTCGATCCTCCTCAACAAGGAGGTCATCGCCGTCGACCAGGACCCGCTCGGCGCCCAAGGCCGCGTCGTCATCGAGCGCGGCTATGGCGGGCAGGTCTGGATGAAGCCGCTGGCCGACGGGTCCAAGGCCGTGGCCTTCGTCAACTACGGCAAGGGCGAACTCGACCAGTACGTCCGCTGGGCCCAGATCGGCCTGCCGCCCGGG
>JAPKZE010000385.1 GCA_026393955.1 Candidatus Aminicenantota bacterium | reverse complement strand
CCAATCGATGTCCCCGGGCTTGGCCTCGGCCAGGCCCGATCCGTCACGGTCGTAAAGGACCTGGGACGGCCGTTCATTGGCCCCGGGCTCGGCGAAATAGATCCCCAGGCGCCGCCCGGCCCGGACGACGGCGCCGACGTCGACGCCGTAGCGCCGGAGCTCGCCCAGGGCCGCTTCGCCCACCGGGTTTGAAGGGATGACAGAGATCCAGCGCGAGCGGTGGCCGAGGATGGCCAGCGATACGGCCGCGTTGGCCTCAGCGCCGCCGAACACGGCCTCCAGGCGCGGCGTCTGGAAGAGCCGCTCCTTCCCCGGCGGCGACAGCCGGAGCATGATCTCGCCGAAGGTCGCGATGTTGGCCATCCCGTGTCTCCTTGGCGCGGGCCCTCGCCCCCGCTAATTGCGGGCCAAAGATAGCACAGAAAGCCTTCGGAAGCGACGGGGACACGTACCTAAGGGACATGTCCCCCGTTCTCCCCCCCTTCCTCGTTGACTTGCCGGAGCAAGAGAGTAAAATACGCGCTAACACATCCGGAGAACCCCCATGGAAAAGATTAAGAACGCCCTCCTGATCCTCATCGGCTGCGCCATCATGGGCTTGGCCTATGCTATGTTCCTCATTCCCCACCATTTCGTCCCAGGCGGGATCTCGGGCATCGCCATGATCGCGAACTACTTCGCCGGGCTCCCGGTCGGCGCCCTGATCATGGTCCTCAACATCCCCGTCTTCCTGCTCGGCCTCAAGACCATGGGCAAGAAGTACGTCGTCAACAGCCTGGCCGGCATGGTCGTGTCCTCGGTCTTCATCGACCTCTTCCACGAGGTCCTCAAGCTCCCGTCCGCCACCGGGAATCCCGTGCTCGCCTCGATCTACGGCGGCGTCATGCTCGGCGTCGGGCTGGGCATCGTCTTTCGCGGCCGAGCCTCGACCGGCGGCTCGGACATCATCGGCATGGTCCTCAGCAAGTACACCGGAATGTCCCTCGGCTACGGCATCATGGTCACGGATTTCCTGGTCATCTCGGCCTCCGGCCTGGCCCTCCGCAGCCTCGAGGCCCCGCTCTACGGCTATATCGTCCTCTTCCTCTCGACCAAGGTCATCGACATGATCCTCGAGGGCTGGAACTACTCGAAGCTCGTCATCATCACCTCGACGCGCGTCGACGAGATCGCCGACTTCATCGTCCGCGGCCTCGACCGGAGCGGCACGGCCCTGCGCTCGCGGTCGCTCTATCTCAACCGCGAGGGCGAGATCATCCTGACGGTCATCCACCGCAAGCAGCTGGCCGACCTGCGGCGGTTCATCAAGAAGGCCGACCCCGAGGCCTTCGTCATCATCAACGACACCTACGACGTCCTGGGCAAGGGCTTCAAATCGCACCTCATCACCTGAGGTCCCATTTGCCGGGAAATGGAGTAAAATATGACGATGGATACGCACAAGGATAACGGAAAACGGCTCATCGCCGGCGCCGCCTTCGTCGCCGCCTTCGCCCTCACAGCCGGCCCGGTCGTCGCCCAGACCCGCGGGCCCGAGGCCCTCGGCTTCACCAAGCACTTCGCCGTCGAGATCACCAATCCCTCGAAGCTCGCGCTCGAGAACCATGTCCTCATCCTCGACGTCGCCGACATCCGGGCCTCCGTGGCCGCGGATTTCAACACCTACATGTACGCCCTGTTCGACCCCGCGGGCGGCGAGTACGCCCTGGTCGTCTCCCAGGCCGACGACCTGGACAAGGACCGCTACCACGACCAGATCGTCCTCGTCCGGACGCTCCCGGCGTCCTCGACGACGCGGCTCCTCTGCTATTACACGCCCCAGCGCAGCTTCCAGCTCATGCCGGCGCAGAAGGCCTTCGCCCGGTCCGGCTGGCAGGCCGGCGGCGCCGAGGCCGGCTGGGAGTCGAACCTGGCCGCTTTCAAGATCACCCAGGGCCGGATCGGCTTCTACGGCAAGCTCCAGCCCGGGCTCATCCTCAAGACGTTCCCGGCCGCCGAGGCCAAGCTTCAGGATTGGGGCATGGACGTTCTCGATCCCGGCCCATCGGCCGGGCTCGGCGGGCTTTCCGTCTGGGACGGCGCGACCCGCATCCCGCTCTTCGGGGCGTCGGCGCCCCTGCCCAAGGTGACCGTCATT
>JAPKZE010000471.1 GCA_026393955.1 Candidatus Aminicenantota bacterium | reverse complement strand
CTCCGTAGTAACATACAGGGAGCGACCCGTCAACGGAGCGAAACTTGTCTATTTTCAGCGGTAGTTGAACAACAGGGCCCGATTGTATTAATTTGGCGGGCAGGGAGGCGGCCATGTCCGAACCTGGTGTGTACACGGCCCATTATGAATCGCCCATTGGGACGATCGAGATCTCGGGCACGGAGGCGGGTGTCTCGGGCCTGAACTTCGTCGACATCAAGGAAGAAAAGACCGGCCGGCGGACGAAAGGCAGCCCACCCAAGCCGGTCGCCGACGCACTGGCCCAGCTCGACGGCTATTTCCGGGGCGACCGCAAGGCCTTCACGGTCAAGCTCGACCTTCGCGGCACCCCCTTCCAGACGAAGGTCTGGGCGAGGCTCCTCCGGGTCGGGTTCGGCCAAACGACGACCTACAAGGCCCTGGCCATCGCCGTCGGTAATCCGGCCTCGACCCGGGCCATCGGCGGGGCCAACCACAGCAACCCCGTCTCGATCATCGTCCCCTGCCATCGCGTCGTCGGGAGCGACGGCCGCCTGACCGGCTACGGCGGCGGCCTGTGGCGCAAGGACTGGCTCCTCCGGCACGAAGGGCACGACCGGCTTTTAATTTGACACTCTGACGACCGAAAAAGGATAGAATAGGCCCCATATCCTCAGGTAGGAGGCCCCGCGTGGTCGAAACGATCAGCCAGATCTTTCTCAACACCGTCAAGACCTACGTCAAAGACGATCTGCTGGCGGCCAAGATCGAGGGCCGCTACGCCCCCATTTCCACCGAGGAATTCGCCCGCCGGGTCAAGCACCTGTCCCTGGGCCTGGCCGACCTCGGCCTCGGCCAAGGCGAAAAGCTCATCATCTTCTCCGAGAACCGGCCCGAGTGGACCATGACCGACTTTGCCGTCCTGTGCGCCGGCGCGGTCACGGTCCCCATCTACACCTCGCTCATGCCGGAGCAGGTCAAGTACATCATCAACGATTCGGACGCCCGGATCGTGGTCTGCTCCAACCGGAACCTCTGGCTCAAGGTCGAGGCCGTGCGCGCCGAGCTCCGCAGCGTCCACCACTTCATCCTCATCGACGAGGAGGGGCCGCAGGGCGTCGTCAGCCTGTCCGAGGTCATGGCCCGGGGCAAGACCATCGCCGCCGCGGACCCCGGGCTCTTCGAGAAACGGGCCCTGGCCGTCAAGCCCGGCGACCTGGCCTCGATCATCTACACCTCGGGAACGACGGGCGTCCCGAAGGGCGTCATGCTGACCCACGGCAATTTCGTCTCCAACTCCAAGGCCCTCGACGCCGTGACGGAGTTCAGCGTCAAGGACACCATTCTGTCCTTCCTGCCCCTGTCCCACGTCCTGGAGCGGATGACGACCTTCTCCTGGATCTACAAAGGCGCCTCGATCTACTACGCCGAAAGCATCGAGACCGTGGCCGAGAACCTCCTCGAGGTCCGGCCGACCATCATGATCAGCGTGCCCCGGCTCTTCGACAAGATCTACGCCAAGGTCATGGACAACGTCCTGGCCCAGTCGCCGCTCAAGCGGAAGATCTTCTTCTGGGCCATCGGCGTCGGCAAGAAGTACGGCGCCCGCAAGATCCGCCACCAGCCCATCCCCGGGTGGCTCGGCCTGCGGCGGAAGATCGCGGCCAAGCTCGTCTACGGCAAGATCGTCGAGAAGACCGGCGGCCGGGTCCACTTCTTCGTCTCGGGCGGCGCGCCCCTGTCGGGCGACGTGGCCGAGTTCTTCTATGCCATCGGCATCACCATCCTCGAGGGCTACGGCCTGACCGAGACCTCGCCGGTCCTGACCTGCAACACCTTCGACAAGATGAAGTTCGGGACGGTCGGGCAGCCCGTGCCCGAGGTCGAGATCAAGATCGCCCCGGACGGCGAGATCCTGGCCAAGGGCCCCAACGTCATGAAGGGCTATTACAAGAAAGACCAGGAGACCCGCGAAGCCATGGAGGGCGGCTGGTTCCACACCGGCGACATCGGCCATTTCGACCAGGAGGGCTTCCTCGTCATCACCGACCGGAAAAAGGACATTCTCATCACGGCCGGCGGCAAGAACGTCTCGCCCCAGCCCATCGAGAACACGCTCAAGGCCAATCCCTACGTCCAGACGGCCGTCGTTGTCGGCGGCGGTCGCAAGTTCATCTCGGCCCTGATCGTGCCGAACTACGACAAGCTCGAGGCCTACGCCCGGGCCAAGGGCATCCCTTTCGGGAGCCGCAAGGAGCTGGTCGAGCGCGAGGAGATCACGAGCTTCATGCTGGCCGAGGTCAACCGGGCCACCCCCAACCTGGCCTCCTACGAGCGGATCAAGAAGATCGTCCTGCTCGACCGCGACTTCGACGCCGCGACCGAGCTGACGCCGTCGCTCAAGGTCAAGCGGCACATCGTCGAGAAGGTTTTCAAGCCGCTGATCGACCTCCTGTACAAAGATTAAGGGCTGTCGTCCTCAGAGAAGTCCAAGCAGCGGCTCGCTCGGCCTATCGCTCCGAACCCCCCGCCGGCGGGAAGCGGACTCTTGGGAGCGACCCGGCAGAATCGGGGCTGAGCACTCGAAGCCGCGATTCTGCGAAATATCGGAAGAGAGGAGTTCTCTTCAGATTTTTCCCCCTTCCATCACGGGGGACTCGTCGCGACACACCTCGCCGCCGCACTTGGACTTCTCGTGGGGAATTGCTGCCAATATTTGGTGGCGGGTGCGAAAAAGTCGGTCGTCGCGGCGTCAATAGTAGAGGAAGCGATGGAAGAGCGGACGGACGGAGCGGCGGGAAACAGCCCCGACAGGGACGGGCACAGGGACCGCCTCAGGCAGAAGTTCCTCAACGGGGGCCTGGCCGCGTTCCTGGACTACGAGGTCGTCGAGCTGCTCCTGACGCTGGGCACGCCGCGCCGGGACTGCAAGCGGCCGGCCCGGGAGGCCCTCCGGGAGTTCAAGACCTTCGG
Source organism: Candidatus Aminicenantota bacterium (assembly GCA_026393955.1). Taxonomy (GTDB): domain Bacteria; phylum Acidobacteriota; class Aminicenantia; order Aminicenantales; family Saccharicenantaceae; genus RBG-16-66-30. Next base: position 2,494 of record JAPKZE010000471.1, on the reverse strand, counting down.
CGGCGTCCTGGAGGCCCGGCCGGAGGACCTCCAGCGCATCCCCGGCATCGGCGCCCGAAACGTCTTCGGGCTGAAGCTCGTCCACGAGGTCTCCCGCCGCTTCCTGAAGGACAAGATGATGAGCCGGCCGGTCTGCCACTCCTCCCAGGAGGTCCACGACTACCTCTGCCACGCCCTCCGGGACCTGAAGAAGGAGCGGTTCAAGGTCATCTTCCTCGACCCCAAGAACCAGGTCATCGAGGAGAAGACCCTGTTCGAGGGCACGGTCGACTCGAGCGCGGTCTACCCGCGGGAGGTCATCAAGGACGCCCTGCGCTACGAGGCCTCGGCGCTCATCTTCGCCCACAACCATCCTTCGGGCGACCCCGAGCCGTCCCTCTGCGACCGGGAGGTCACCCGCGATCTCGTCTTCGCCGCCCGGGTCGTCCAGATCAAGGTCCTCGACCACATCATCATCGGCCGGAACCGCTATTTCAGCTTCGCCGACCAGGGGCTGATCGACGATTACGACCTGATGTTCAACGGTTTTCCTCGATGATTGTTGAAAGGCCCGGCGAATCCGGGTAAACTCTGAGAGCACGGGGAGGGCGACGATGGCCAGGAAAGACATCGACAAGGAGCGAACAGACATGGTTAAAAAAGACGCGACCAAGGACGCAGCCGCCGTGAAGGAGGCCGAAGCCGAAGAGAGACAGTCCTCCCGCCACAAGGCCATCGACGCCGCGCTGTCCCAGATCGAGAAACAGTTCGGCAAGGGTGCCATCATGAAGCTCGGCCAGAAAGGCGCGGCCGTGGCCGTCGAGGTCATCCCGACGGGCTCGATCTCGTTCGACCTGGCCCTGGGCATCGGCGGCTTCCCGCGCGGCCGCGTCATCGAGATCTACGGCCCCGAGGCCACCGGCAAGACGACCCTGGCCCTTCATGTCATCGCCGAAGCCCAGAAGCGCGGCGGCCAGGCGGCCTTCATCGACGCCGAGCACGCCCTCTCGCCGTCCTACGCGGCCAAGATCGGGATCGACATCGACAACCTGCTCATCTCCCAGCCCGATTTCGGCGAGCAGGCCCTCGAGATCGCCGAGGTCCTTGTCCGCAGCGGCGCGGTCGACGTCATCGTCGTGGATTCCGTGGCCGCCCTCGTCCCCAAGGCCGAGCTCGAGGGCGAGATGGGCGACGCCCACATGGGCCTGCAGGCCCGGCTCATGTCCCAGGCCCTGCGCAAGCTGACCGCCATCGTCGCCCGCTCGAAGACCTGCTTCATCTTCATCAACCAGCTCCGCGAGAAGATCGGCGTCTTCATCGGCAATCCGGAGACGACGACGGGCGGCCGGGCCCTCAAGTTCTATGCCTCCCTGAGGATCGACGTGCGCCGCCTGTCCGTGATCAAGGACGGCGAGGCCGTCGTCGGCAACCGGGCCAAGGTCAAGATCGTCAAGAACAAGATGGCCCCGCCCTTCCGCGAGGCCCAGTTCGACATCATCTTCGGCGAGGGCATCTCCAAGGAAGGCGACCTCGTCGACACGGGCTTCGACCTCGGTCTCCTCGAGAAGACGGGGACCTGGTACTCCTACAACGGCGAGCGCCTCGGCCAGGGCCGGGAGAACGTCAAGAAGCTCCTGAAGGAGAACACCAAGCTCGCCGGCGAGCTCCGGGCGGCCATCCGGACTAAGCTCGGCCTGGAAGAGGAGAAGGACGCCGCCAAACAGCTTGCCTAAAATCCTAGGGTTATGCTAGGATTTAAGGGCAGAGGGTTGCGGCCATGCTCAAGCGCCGGGAATTCATCAAAGTCGCGGGTTTCGGGGGAGCCGCCCTGGCGGCGTCCCGGACCCTTCCGGCCGCCGGGCGGGGGGCCGCCAGCCAGACCGATCTCAAGGAGGGAGGGAAGATGAACTACACCGCCAAGGATTACACCAAGCTTCTGGGCACGCCCGGGTTCGGCGAGACGCTCCTGAAGAACCACTTCACGCTCTACCAGGGCTACGTCACGAACACCAACAAGGTCCTCGACATCCTCGGCCTGATGGCCAAGGACGGCAAGACGGCCACCCCCGAATACGCCGAGCTCAAGCGCCGCCTCGGCTGGGAGTTCAACGGCATGCGGCTCCACGAGCTCTATTTCGAGAACCTCGGCGGCAAGGCCCCCCTCGACCCGGCCGGCCCGATCGGCCGGCGCATCATCGAGCAGTACGGCGACATCGAGTCCTGGGAGAAGGACTTCCGGGCCACGGGCGCCATGCGGGGCATCGGCTGGGTCGTCCTCTACGAGGACCCGGCCAACGGCCGGCTGATCAACTTCTGGATCAACGAGCACGACGTCAGCCACCCGGCCGGCGGCGTGCCGCTGCTGGTCATGGACGTCTTCGAGCACGCCTACATGATCGACTACGGCCTGAAGCGGGCCGACTACATCGAGGCCTTCTTCAAGGCCGTCGACTGGGCCGCCGTCGGCGCCCGGCTGAAGTAAGCCGGTCCCGTCCTTCCGCTGGAAAATCCTTGC
>JAPKZE010000311.1 GCA_026393955.1 Candidatus Aminicenantota bacterium | reverse complement strand
CGCTCCTTGGACACCGTCAGACTGACCGTGGGCTGGCCGTTGATGCGGTGGATCTGGCGGATGTCGGCGTAGGTCACTTCGACTTTGGCCACATCCTTGACCAGGATGGGGTTCTCTCCGGAATGGGCGACGATCGTTTCGCGGAGCTCGTCGAGGCTGTCGATGCGGTCCTCGAACTTGAACAGGAACTCCCGGTTGCCGCGGCGGACGCGTCCCGTCGGATAGGTCCCGAGCCGGGCGCCGATGGCCGCATTGACGGTGTAGGGGTGGAGGCCGAGGGCCTTGATCCGGTCTTCGTCGAGGGTGACCCGGATCTCCGGCTCCGAGCCGCCGGCCACCTCGACATCGGAGACGCCCCGGACCGCGCCCAGACCGATCTCGAGCTTTTCTTTGACCAGCTCCTGGAGCTCTTGGAGACCGTACCGGCCCGAGACGGTATATTCGAGAAAGGGCCGGACCCGGAAGTCCTCGGGCACGTAGGGCTGGACGAAGGGCCGGACCCGCCGCGGCAGGAGCGGGCGGGCCTTGGTCAGCTCTTCGCGCAGGGCCAGCGTCGAGAACTCCATGTCCGTCTTGGGATCGAACTCGAGCGTGATGCGGGACAGGCCGATCTCGGACGACGAGGTCATTTTCGTGATGCCCTTGACCGTGGCACAGGCTTCCTCGAGGGGCGCCGTCACCTGGGCTTGGACGACCTCGGGAGGCACGCCGTACCAGGCGGTCACGATATCGACCATGGGGAAGCTTTCCTTCGGGGCCAGCTCGATCGGCGTGTTCAAGAACGAGTAGACGCCGGTGGCCAGGAGGGCCAGGAAGATCATGGCCGTGGCGACGGGGCGGTCGATGAGGGCCTTCATCCCTTGCGCCGCTCCGCCCACTCGTAGATCACGGGGATGAGGATGAGGGTCATGAACGTCGAGAAGGTCAGGCCGCCGATGACGACGATGGCCAGGGGTTGCATGAGCTCGCCGCCGCGCTCGAGGGCCAGGGCCATGGGGATGAGACCGATGAGGGTGCTGCCCGTGGACATGAGGATCGGCCGCAGACGGACGTGGCTGCCCTCCTCGATGGCCTCGCGCAGCGGCATGCCGCCGCGCCGGAGCTGGTTCGTGTAGTCGATCTTGACCGTGGCGTTGTCGACGACGATCCCGACGAGGACGACCAGGCCGATGATGGAGATGACGTTATAGGTCTGACCGGTCAGGAGCAGGGCGACGACGGCCCCGGCCGCACCCATGGGCAGGGTGGCCATGACGATGAAGGGGTGGACGAGCGACTCGAACTGGGCGGCCATGATCATGTAGGTCAGGAGCGCCGCGAGGAGCAGGGCCAGGACGAGCGATTGGAATGACCGGTTCATCTCCTCGCGCTCACCGCTCCAGGCGACGCGGTAGTCGGTCGGCAGGCGCAGTCCGGCGATGGCCTTGTCGATGGCCGGGGTGACCTGGCTGAGCTTGCGGCCTTTGAGGTTGGCCGTCACCAGGACCTCGCGCTGCTGGTTCTCGCGGCGGATCTCGCGGGGCCCGCGGACGACCTCGTATGAGACGAGATCGCGGAGGGGCACGGCCCGGCCCTCGAAGGGCAGGGTCTCGCTGAGAAGCGCTTCGATGTTCTCGCGGGAGGCGTCCTCGAGACGGACGAGGATGTCGTACTTCTTCTCCATCTCCCGGAACTGGGTGGCCACCCGGCCGCGGACGGCGCTGACGAGAAAATCGCCGATCGTCGAGGGCGAGAGGCCAGGGTATTTCTTGAGGGCGTCCTTATCGACGGTGACCATGAACTCGGGCTTGCCCTCGACGTCGTTCGTCGTGACGTCGGCGACGCCCGGGATGGCCGCCAAGCGGGCCGTGAGGTCGGCGGCGATCTCCTTGAGGTGGTCGAGGTCCTTGCCCTTGACCTGGAGCCCGAT
>JAPKZE010000354.1 GCA_026393955.1 Candidatus Aminicenantota bacterium | reverse complement strand
CATCGCCGTCGCCAACCAAGCCCTGGCCGCCTTCGCCGGCCCCGGCCGTTGGAACGATCCCGACATGATGATCGTCGGCATGCCCGGAATGAGCCAGGCTCAGAACCGGAGCATGTTCAGCCTCTGGTGCATGATGGCTTCGCCGCTCATGGCCGGCAACGACCTCCGGACGATGGACAAGGCCACGATCGACATCCTGACCAACCTCGAGGCCATCGCCGTGGATCAGGATCCGCTCGGCGTCCAGGGCCATATCGTCTGGAACGACGGCGACATCCAGATCTGGGCCGGCAAGCCCCTCTTCGACGGCGGGCAGGCCGTCCTTGTCTTCAGCCCGTTCAAGACCAGGCAGAGGATCGCCTGGGAGGAGCTCGGATTCAACCCGGCCGACGAGCTCTATGTCCGCGACCTCTGGACGCATACGACGACGGGACCCGTGGCCGGGGGCGTCACGGTCTCCGTCGGCCCGGACGAGGCCGCTTTCCTGCGCCTGTCGAAGAAGAATGATTTCCCGATCCCTCCCATCCTCGTCGCCGATACGTACCGCGTTTCGCTCCGGTCGGCGGGCACGCGCCCCGAAACCCTCAGCGGAAAGGTCGCGGTCACGAACAAGGGCAGCCACGACCTTCCGCCCTGGCGTGTCGACCCGAAGTCGCTCCCGCCCTGGCTCCGCGTCGAGGTCGCGGGAAGCGGGAAGGCCCAGACGTTCGTCAACACGATCTCGACCGCCGGCCTGAAGAAAGGCGCCTATCACGCCCTCGTCCGGGCCGACAACGTCGAGCCCGTCAGCGGCAAGCCGATGAGCGCTCTCTACTACGACGTCGATCTCGAAGTCGGGCGCAACGTCAGGAGGTAGGGCGTGAAAGAACGCATCCGGTCCCTCGATTTCTTCCGGGGCCTGACCATGTTCCTGCTCATCGGGGAGAGCACGCTCCTCTACGAGCACCTTCGGGACCCGCGGCTGGCCGGCACGGTCCTCGGCTTTATCGGCACCCAGCTCGACCATCACCCCTGGGCCGGGCTGCGCTTCTGGGACCTCGTCCAGCCGTTCTTCATGTTCATCGTCGGCGCGGCCCTGGCCTTTTCGGTGGCCAAGCGCGAGGAGAGGGGAGAAGCGCGGGCGGCGATCACGAAGCACGTCGTCGTCCGGGCCGTTACGCTGCTCGTGCTCGGCTGGGCCCTCTACTGCATCGGGCCGGGCCACATCACCTTCCGCTTCCAGAACGTCCTGGCCCAGCTCGGCCTGACCTATCCTATCGCCTATGTCCTGATGAGGCGGAAGCCGCGGACGCAGATCGCCTGGAGCTTGGCCTTCATCCTGGCGACCGAGATCATCTACCGGACCTTCTGGCTGCCGGGATACAACCAGCCGTTCGTCCCGGACCACAACTTCGGCTCGTGGGTGGACATGCTCCTCGGGGGCGAGCTCTCGGCCGGCCATTGGGTCGCCTTCAACGCGCTCCCGACGGCCGCCCATACGGTCTGGGGCGTCCTGGCCGGGCAATGGCTGATGCGGCCAGCGGCGCCCAAGAAGAAGATCGCCTGGCTGGCCGGCCTCGGGGCCTTCGGCGTCGCCGCCGGGTTCGCCCTGACGGCCGTGTCGCCGATGATCAAGCGCATCTCGACCGGCTCGTTCGTCTTGGCCAGCGGCGGCTTCTGCCTGCTCATGCTGGCCTTCAGCTATTGGCTGATCGACGTCCGGAAATGGAACAAATGGGCCGTCTTCCTCAACATCGTCGGAATGAACTCGCTGTTCATCTATCTCTTCACGGAGAGCGGCGGGACGGCCTGGGTCCGGCGGCTCGTCCTGCCCTTCACGCTGGCCTTCGCCGGCTGGATCGGGGAGCTCCCGGCGGAGATCCTGACCAGCGCCGCCGCCTGGGCCGTGCTTTGGTATCTGTGCTACTGGCTCTACAAGCGGAAGATCATCATCAAGATCTGAAAGACGGGGGTCAAACCTTAATTCTTATAATATCCCGAAATTCAACTGTCATTCAAAGGCGCGCAATCAGGAAAATTATAAGAATTAAGGTTTGACCCCTTCCGGCTCAACCTGGACGGCCGTGCCGTAGCACAGCACCTCGGTGACCCCCTGCAAGATCTCCGTTGCGTCGTAGCGGACGCCGATGACGGCGTTGGCCCCGCGCTCGACGGCGTGATTGACCATCATCTCGAACGACTCGGCCCGCGTCTGCTCGCAGAGCTCGGAGAAGAGGGTGATGTTGCCCCCGACGATCGTCTGGAGAGAGGCCCC
>JAPKZE010000231.1 GCA_026393955.1 Candidatus Aminicenantota bacterium | reverse complement strand
CGCGGGAAGAGCCGGAACGGGAAGAGGAGGACGGGCTCGGCCGGCTGAACGCGGACGGACGGGAGACGGACGGCGAGGGCCGCGAGGCCTGGGACGCCGGGGCGCTCAACCGGGCTGACGGTCGCGAACTTGAGGAGCTCGAAGAGGTGCTTCGACTTTGAGACCTCCCGGAGGAAGATTTTACGGAACTGCCGCGGTCGTTCCCGGAAGGCTGGGACCGCTGCGGCTCACGGACGGTCGAAGTCCGGGACGAGCCGGGGTCCTGCCCGCGCGAGCGGGAGACCCGGCCTTCGTTCCCCCGGTTCCCGGCATCGCCACTGCGGTCGGGAGAGACGACCGCGCCGCGGCGGTATTCGGTGACGCCGTTCCCGCCGCGTTCGTTAGAGTTCCGCCCGCTCGGGTAGGTCCGGACGACCCCGCCGCCCGAGCCGTCATTCCGGACGGAGGGCCGGGCCAGGGCGTCCCGGCCGCCGTCTGCCCGGGCGTTCCCGCGCTCGCCCGTCCGGGCCGACACGCTGGACGCGCCGGGCCGCGACCGCGAGGACGATAGGGACCGGGAGGGCGCGACCTCCCTGACCTGGCTCCGGGCGCCGGAAGGATCGGCCAAAGCCCGCCGGGCCGCGATGGCCTGGGGCCGGGCGTTGTCGACGGCCGGCCGGATCGCGGGCTGCCGGTCCCGCAGCTCGACCTGACCGATGCGGTCGAGGTCGTTCTCGGCGAGATGCCGGCGGCCGACGTCGGGGGATTGGAGATGGTCGCGCCGGACGACGGTCATGGCCCGGTTGTGGGCCGAGGAATAGCGGTCGTCGTAGCGGTCGTAGAAGCGGTCGTGGAAGAGATAGGCGGGACGGTCGTACCAGGTCAGCGGGCACCAGCCGACGTAGAGGCCGTCCGACCACCAATTCACCCAGGCCGGGCCCCAGTGATTGCGGGGGATCCAGTACCAGCCGAGGCCGAAGCGCCAGTTCCAGCGGCCGTAGTGATAGACCGTCCAACCCCAGGGCTCCGACGGGACCCAGGTCCAGCCGCAGCCGGTATACCAGGCCCAGCGGCCATGGTAATAAGGCCGCCAATCGTCGTACTGGGAGACGTACGGCACCCAGACGTTGCCGTAGGGCCGCTCGTAGACCCAGCTGCCGTTCTGGTCGAGCTCTTCCTCGTACTCCTCGATCCCGGAGGGGAGGTACTGCCGTTCGCTCCGCTCCGCGAACTGGGCGTCGCGGCCGCCGTTCCAGTCGTCGAACGCGTCGGCCGCGGCGTAACCGTATTCGGGGTCGTTGAGGAGCCGGCCGTCGGCGGCGGTCAGGGTCTCCCCGTCGCGGACGAGGACCGAGCCGTCCTCGGCCGCAGCTTCCAGGCTGCCCTCGCGGACGAAGACCACGGTCTCCCCGCCGGGCCGGACATCGAACCGGTAGAGGCCCGTGTCAAGGACGTAGAAGGACGCGTCGGGGGTATGGAGCTCGACGCCCTTCTCCTGGGCGAGAGAACTCACCCGGAGATAGGCGCTGCCACCCGTCAGGACGAGCTTGATGCGCTCCTCCCCTTCCCGGGGCAGGATGGCGAATTCGACCTTGGTATTGTTGTCGAGGCGGAGATAGTTGCGGCGGCCGAATTGGATCTCGGCCTGACCGCTCTCGGTCCCGATGCGGTCTCCCTGGACGAGGGCGAAGTTGACCTCACCCTTCTCATAGCCCAGGCCCGCGGTCCGCTCGATGTAGACCGCGCCGTTGACGTAGCTCAGGCGGGCATAGCTGTAGGGATAATAGCCTTCATCCTGGGCCGCGAGGCCAAGGGGGAGCGAAACGATGAAGGCGACCGCCAGGATCGACGCTCTTGCTATCATCTTGTTCATCGTCTTTCTCCTTCCGACCTTATTAAAAGCAACTAACGTGCCAGGCCGGTTCCCCCTGAGGAGAGAGGCCGGTTCCGTCCTCTAATAAGGACACGGACAGGGGGATTGTCCCCCGGAGGGGCTGGAAAAGAAAAAGGGGACACGTACCTGAGGTACATGTCCCCGATCCCGGAACGGGCGTCTGGGGGCTCTACCAGCGGCGGCAGCCGCGGGCCGCATTGCCCATGCGCCCCGATCGGCCGGACCTGAAGGCCTTGATCTTACCCAGCTGCTCCGGCGTGAAGATCTTGTCGCGCTCGGCCCTGGCCCTCAAGGCGCCCTTCTCTCGGTCCGCCCTGAGTCTGGCCCTCTGATCGATGAGCTTGTCGATCCTGGCCTGGTTGGCTTGAGGATCCCCGGCCAAAGCGCGCATCTCTCCCCTGAACCGGCCCATTTCCTCGCGGAAAGCGAGCCGCTCGCTCATCCGGGCTTGGCGGAATTCACCGAGGGCTTTGACTTGGTCCGGAGTCAGGCCGAGGTCGGCGATGGCCTGCGCCCGCCCGGCCCGCGGACCGGGACGGCCCGGCGGAGGCGGGGTCTGGGCCGCGAGGAGCGGGACCAGGACCACGGCGGCCAGCAGAGCGGCCGCTGCCCAAAGGA